>DAOTAI010000410.1:0-4626 GCA_035593865.1 Acidobacteriota bacterium | reverse complement strand
TCACGTGCCGGTCCTGACGGACCTGGGTCTTTAGCCTTCGGTCGTTTCTATAAACGTGTCGGTCCTGACGGACCTCTGATGCGACCAGCACCGGCCTGATGGTGGTCAGGGAGCAGGACGACAGGTCTCGACGCGCTCGAAGTCTGACGAAAATACGAAATCGCCTAAAGTCGCCTAGAGTGGCCTCCCCAGCTTGGGGTCATCGAGGCCTTCTAACGTGGCCGGACTCTCCAACTGGAGAGTCCAGTCGGTGCTGACATTATCGATACGTCTCCCAAACGCCTGGGACAGCTAACGACACAGCTGCCTTGGGGATCTTACTTCACAACCGGGAACTCGGTGATCCGAAGCTTAGCGGCGCCATAGGGGATCAGCGTCAGGGTCTCAAGGGGCGACGACGAGACGACAGGGCTTTGGGGCGGTGCGTCGGCCGCGTTCTTAACCAGGCGCCATTCGGGAATTCGTCTTCCTTTTACCTTCAGCGTAACCGGGGTAGTCGCCTGGCTGAAAGGATTCCCCTTGAGCTCTTTCGCCTCGACCTCGATCGACCCTTGCGGGTTCTTTTCGTCAATCACAAGTCCGTAATTCCAAGCCGTCGTCGGCCAAACCTCCCAGTCGGCGTGCGGTTCTTCTCCCGCAACCTTCCTCCAGTCCTCCCCGATTTTCAGACTAAAAACCAGCGGACCTCGCCACAAAGCGATCGCGTCACGGTACCTGCGTTCGATTCGCGGGGTCATGCCCAACGTCAAAACCACTTCGGTCTTCCCCTTCCATTCGCGCTTAATCGTCTCGAACCGCGGGGATCCTTGTTTTACAGCCAAATTGTTCTGGAGGCCGTCTATTGCAAGTACGGCAGACTGCGCCCAGCCCGGAATTCTTAAATGAAGCGGAAAAGTCAGCGGGCTCGCGGTTTCAACGACAAACTTCAGCTGGCTGGAAAACGGGTAATCGGTAATTAACTCGATGGAGATGGGCACTCCCTGGACGGTGGTTGACAGCCGTGAGGGGGCATAGGCCACTGCCGCAATTCCCCCGTCCTGGGTCTGCATCCAGAGATGGGTGACGAATTTCGGCCACCCCTGATGCATGTTAGCGGTGCAGCAGCCGTAATTTGCTTCGAGACCGTAAAGGTTTGCCTTTTCGCCGTTGGTGGTATAGATCCGCTCTTTGCTGACCTTCACAATCGGTTGGTTAGCCTGTTGGACATATTGGCGCGCCCACATGTCGGGTTTGAAAGGTGCCGGCAAGGCATTGAAAGCGATCTGCTCAAGTCTGTCACCAAAGCTGGGATCGTCAATAACCTGGAGCAGGTTCTCGAGGGAGAACAAATATTCCACTACGGCACAGGTTTCGGTTCCTTGTGAGGGCATCCGGCCGGCAAAGTTTTCGTCGCCTGAAAAGAGGCCGGAAACCTGACCGTGATATCGATCCAGAACCTCAATCGCTTTGCGGCCAATCTCCGCATCGCGTTGATCGCCTGAAAGCCGGAAAGTGACCGCCGGGCTTTTAATTCCCATCGCGTTGTTAACCACATGGCTCTCGTGTTCCCACTTCTGCACTCGCTCTTTATGGGGCAGATCTCGGAAATGGGCTTCCCAGTTGTATCCCTGGGTTTTCATCTTGCGGGCCAGTTCGAGGAGCCAGGCGTCTCCAGTCTTCTCGTAAAGCCAATAAACCGATAAGGCGCCGTCTTGCCATCTCATTCGATTCCACTCAAATAGCGGGCGCTCGTTGAGCTGGCGATCCAGATTCTTGAGGAACCTGGTGACAGCAGGAATGACCCGAGGATCAGAAGTGGCTTCATGATACTGGGTCAGCACCTTGAGCATGACGTAGACGGGCCACGGATCGCGCGCCTGATAATCCCCTTTCGCGCTTTTCTCAGGTCCCAGCCAGCCGTCCTCGGCTTGATGGCTCAAAGTGTAATCGATGAACCGCTGGGCCTTTGCTTTAAGTGAAGGTTGGTCGAGGAGGTAGGCCAGGGGGACGAGGCCGTCAAGCCAGTACGGTGCCCTTTCCCAACCCTCTGCCCGGCCGCCTATCCAGCCGCTGTCCTTAATATCCGGCCAGAACTCGTCCAAGTGACCGCTCAAACCATTCGCCTGGATTTCGAGTTGTTCTTTGATCCAGCCGGCAGGCTTGACACTCCCCAGGGGGAAGGGCCGAAGTTTCCGGGGCTGAAGATCTGCGCGAGTGCTGGCGGACAGGGCAAAAACACCGGCGAGAAGGAAGAACAACGTTCTTCGGGTCTTCATGTGGTTAATCCTCCAGGTTCCTGCAGCACTTACTGTAAACGTGGGGCCGCAAGATGTCCAACGGCAGAGGTATTACGAGTACATTCGAAGTAAGCAATGGTCGTTATCAATACCGATAGGGGGAGCGAAACCACGAGACCGATGTAACAAACCTGCGAACCGGATCCGGCGATCAGGTTGGTCACAAACCCGAAAATGATCATGTTCACCGTGTCTGCGGTCACCAGTCGATAGCTCTCCCTCATCGCTTCCACCACACCGCGCTTCCCGAGGACCACTGCGGGTGTGATGAAAAACATCAGGCCTGCGATCACGAGACCTGGGATCAGGCAAAGGAAAGTACCCGCGAGAACCAACGGGAAGACGATGCCCTGAACGGCGATTAACGGGAGGACCCGGTCTGAGACGGAGAACAGATCCTCGAGACGAATCGGTTGCCCCAACAACTGCCGCTCCGCCATCTTGTAGAGACCTGCGTACAAGAAGGTAGACAGAACGGACCCGATGAGAAACACGGCAACCCCGACCCAAAGAAGCGGCGACAGCCAGTTCCCGTACCTGTATCCTTCGTTGACCGATTCCATGAGCCAGAACCAAAGCGGAACCAAGGAGGCCATAGAGACGATGAAAGCCAGCATGACCAACAAACCGCCGAGCACCCATATCCGCCATTGGCCGGCAAACAAGTTCCACCCCTGAGATATCCAGATCCAGTCAGCTCGAGTGTTAGGTTGGTTCATTTTCAAACGGAGGGATTAAATACCTATCAGGGGTTCGAAGGCAAGGTGCGTGCCCCGGAGTGCGCACGCAGATCCACTTCTTGCTTTTTCTTCAGCCATGCTACCATCCTGCTGGAAGGAGACAGAGAGAATGAACCGCCGTCAATTTCTGCAGTCCAGTATGGTAGGTCTTGCCTTTTCCAGTTCCATGCGCTCTTCGATCTTCGCAGATGACACGCCGAAGCGTGTCGGAGTTATTGGCCCGGGATGGTACGGCAAGTGCGATCTCTTCCGCCTGGTACAGGTAGCGCCTGTCGAAGTTGTCTCTCTGTGTGACGTTAATCGACAGACCTTGGAACAGGCAGCCGATCTGGTGGCCCAGAGGCAAGCATCCAAGCGTCGTCCCCGTCTATATAAAGACTACCGGGAAATGCTCAAAGAGAAAGATTTGGACATTGTCCTGATTGATACTCCGGATCATTGGCATGCCCTTCCCATGATCGCCGCTGTACAGGCAGGCGCGGATGTGTGGGTCCAAAAGCCGATCAGCGTCGACGTCATCGAGGGGCAGGCGATGCTGGCGGCGGCACGCAAGTACAAGAAGGTGGTTCAAGTCGGCACTCAGCGCAGAAGCACGCCTCATCTTATCGAGGCGCGCGACGAATACCTCCGCGGGGGAAAACTCGGCAAGATCGGCCTGGTCGAAATCTACTGTTACACCGGGAGCTGGAGCCGCGGAAGGCGGCGGCCAGAACCGCCTATGGATCTTCAGCCGCCTGATTATCTTGACTATGACATGTGGGTTGGACCCGCACCGATGCGGCCCTATCGTGACTTAGCGAACAATCAGTGGCGATCCTACTGGGAGTATGGCAACGGACTGGTAGGCGACATGGGAATCCATATGCTCGATATGGTCCGCTGGATGCTCGATCTCGGCTGGCCCAAACGCATCTCTTCGACCGGCGGAATCATCATGCGCAAGAGCGGGCCATCAAATACCTCGGATACTCAGCTCGCAACGTTCGAGTTTGAAGATCTTCCGGTCGTCTGGCAACACCGGGCATGGGGAGCCCCACCTGATCCCCAGTACTGGTGGGGAGCGACATTTTACGGAGAGAACGGTACTTTGAAGGCTAGTCCTTTCGCTTACGATTTTATTCCCAGCGGCGACGGACAGCCCGTCCACCGCGACGTGACCCTGGAACTGGAGCAGTATCCCGAGGACAAGACCGAACCAAGGCTCGAGCATTTCGCGGCGCCGGCAATCCGCTATCACATGAAGGATTTTCTGGCTGCGATCGCTTCTCGGGGGAAGCCGGTCGCGGACATCGAAGAGGGCTATATCTCAACCACATGCTGCATTCTGGCTAATCTGGCCATGCAGTTGGGACGCACTCTCACCTGGGATCAGGGTAAGCAACGCGTGGCTGGCGATGATGAGGCCAACCGCCTCTTGCAACGTCCCTATCGGAAGCCGTGGGTCCACCCGGACCCGGAAAAGGTGTAGGTGGTCGGTCGGCCAACTCTGGCATAAGCTCTTTGCTGTTAAGATGGACGCCTCCGCAGGGAGCCCGGGTTTGTCGTACCGCCTTCAGGCGGGACTACGAACGGGAATGCAGCCGGGATCGCAAGTTCGTAGTACCGGCTTT
>DAOTAI010000409.1:0-4630 GCA_035593865.1 Acidobacteriota bacterium | reverse complement strand
CAATTGGAAGGCTTGAACAAAAAACTCAATTTCGCGAATGCCCCCTTCACCCAGCTTGATGTTGCGCCGAATCTCCTCCCGCTCGCGTAGCCGACGGTCGGTCCGCTTCTTGATCCATCGAATCTCTTCGAGCGCGGCGGTATCCAGGAATCTTTTGAATATCAAGTTCTGAATCCTGCTGATGAAGGACTCTCCCAGAGCGCGATCGCCGGCCACGCAGCGGCATTTCATTAAGGCGAGCCGGTCAAACGTGTCTGCCCAGTGCTGGTAATAATGAAGACAAGCCTGGACAGGATAAACGATCGCCCCGGTTTTACCCATGGGGCGAAGCCTGAGGTCTACCCGGTAAAGGTGTCCCTCCGCGGTGAATTCAGTCAGCACCCTGGTGTATTCCTTGCCGAACCGGAGCATGGCGGCGCGATCCGCATCGTCGGCATGGATGTACATCAGATCGACGTCCGAACTGAAGTTCAGTTCCTGGCCTCCCAGTTTTCCAAGACCCAGCACGGCGAAAGGCGCAGGAGAACCCAGAAGGCGATAGGAAACAATCTGAAAGACTATCTCGAGCACCGCATCGGCGAGGTCCGAGATCTGGCGGATAGACGCCTCGAGGCTGGCTTTTCCAAGAAGATCCTGAGCCCCGATCCGGAGAGTCTCCCGTCGGCGGAAGCGACGGACCGCATCCAGCGCCTGCTCCCAGTTTCCTTGAGAAGACCTGAATATGCGATCAGTCTCGGCCTGAAAATAGCCCGAGTCAGCGACCAGGTCCAGCCGGTCACGTTCGAGCAACCAGTAGAAATATTCCGGATTGCGCCTGACGATTTGAGTGAGATACGGCGAACATCCCAGGATGGTAATTAAGACCTCGATGGCGCGCGGGTTTTCTGCCAGGTATGAAAAAAACCCCGACGGCGTGGGGCATGCCTCGAGAAAAGCTTCCAGTTGACTGAGCGCCAAGTCGGGATCCGCCGCTTGTGACAGGTGATCAAGGAGCGACGGGAGCCATTGGGCCAGCCGGTCGCGCATTCCAGGGTGCTCTGCCAGGCGTTGCAGGTTGGCATCGGCGGCAGCCGGGTCTTCAAACCCCCATTGTCTCAGGAAGTTCTGCGCCTCTTCGGCTGTCAGATCAGGTGACAGGATCAAATCGCTGGGCTGCATTTCTGTTCAGGATTTTAACAGAGCGCCAGCCGGGTGGCCGACTGTCTTCCCCATAGGATTAGCTCGTTGCTATAATCCGACGGTGCCATCGGATGGTTTTGTTCCGAAGCAGATTTCAGACGTGGAAGCGGATTTAATACTGCTGCACGCCCCCTCGGTCTTCGATTTCCGTGAACGCGATGATGTGCTGTTCGCGTACCTCAGCGACTCGGATAGCGTCAACGTTTCTTCAATTTATGAGATGTACCCGCTGGGGTTTCTCTCTATTAAGGAGCGACTCCAGGCAGAGGGCGTTAAGGTTCAGATCGTGAACCTTGCGTCGCTGATGCTGCGTTACCCTAAGTTGAATGTCCCCCGGTTGATCAAACGGCTCAAGGCTCCCGCCTTCGGCCTCGACTTGCACTGGATGGCTCATTGTCACGGATCTTTGGAAGTCGCAAGTCTGGTTCGCGAAATCCACCCGGATTCCCTGATTCTGTTTGGCGGCCTGTCCGCCACTTATTACGCTCGCGAACTGGTCCGCTATCCTCAGGTTGATGTAGTGGTCCAGGGCTACGACACTCTGGACCCTCTGTCTAAACTCATGAACCGGGTTCTGGCCGGGAGACGAGACTTCGAGGATATACCCAACCTGCTCTACCGCACTCCGGATGGAGGAATTGTCGAGACGGGCTTCACGCACAGACCCAGCCAGAACTACAACGCGGCGACGGTTGACTGGTCCTTCTATCGTGAAGCAAGCCTTTCGGTCACCGCCAGCCCGGCAATCATGACGTTACCCAACACAGGATGCGCTCATGATTGTCCTTGGTGCGGCGGTTCGCGCTCGGCGTACAGAAGCTTCATGGGTGTGAAGCGCACCCTCATCCCAAAAGACAACCGCCGGGTAATTGAAGAACTCGCTACGCTTGGGGCAGCTGCCCGGAAGACATCCATTCATGCTTTGCAGTGTTACTCGGAAACACCCGACAGGCTCGCTGAGTTTCTGCGCCAGGCCGAGGACTTGAACTACCGTGCCCTGTACGTCGAACAGTTTGACCTCCCGACTGGCCGATTGCTTCAGCTTCTGGGTGCGAGCGGCAAGGTTCATCTCCTTCTTTCGCCCGAATCTCACGATCAAACGATCAGCCGGCTTTCAGGCCGGGGCAATTACACCATGCAGGAGCTGGAGCAATGGATTCCGCAAGCACTCGATTCGGGGATAGCCGGCATCCTGGTCTGGTTTTTCATAGGAATGCCCCGCCAGACGCCTGAATCCGTTGCCGAGACGGTGAGCTACAGTGAAAGGCTGCTTCAGAAGTTCCGCGGGAAACCGGTGTTGCCGCTGGTTTGCCCCATGGTTCCGTTCCTTGACCCTGGCTCCCGCTTTTTTGAGGAGCCGGAGAAGCACGGCTACACGGTTTTCTTTCGTTCGCTCGCAGAGCACAGAAGAGCCATGGTTGAACCGGTGTGGCACCGCAGGCTCAACTACCAGACAGCCTGGCTTAGTCGAAAAGAGATTCAGGATGTAACGTATGAATCGGTCCGACGACTTACCATGGCAAAAGCCGAGGTCGGCATCCTTCCCGCCTCATTCGCGGGCCGAATCTTAGGCGTGATAGACGAAACGCGCAGTCTTTTGACGGAAATCGAGTGCAGCCTGAATCGCGACGGGGTCATAGACGCGCCGCTTCGAAATGCGGTCAAGGCCTACAACCGTGACGCCTTGTCCTGTTCAACGGATCAAATCATCCCGGTTCCCCGGCCTTTCGGGGGACGTTGGTTCGATGACTTCACAGTTCCCAGGGAACTCCTCCAGGCAGTACAAGACGATTAAGCCGCTTAAGGACCGGTATCGGCAAGAGTTTGTCCCGACAGCGCTCTCCGTCCTCGCGGATCCCACTCGTTTGCGCAGAGTATTGTCGGGAGAAGCCACCGGTTTGCACCCAGATGCCGCCTACATCTATCGCAAACAACTTGAAGAAGCGGACATGATCGTCGTCAACAAGGTCGATCTTCTATCCCCCACAGATCAAACCACTCTTCGCGAGCTGATCGCTGACCAGTTTCCAGAACAACCCGTGCGATTCATCTCCGCGCATACTGGAGAGGGCGTGGATGAGTGGGTTACCGCCGTTTTGGAGGCAGCGGGGCAGGGGGAAGGATAGCGGCGGTTGACTATGACCGTTATGCGCGAGGCGAAGCGGTCCTGGGCTGGCTAAATGCGACCTGGCAATTTTGACCGCATCTGACGCCGACGTTTCGGTTCGTAACCATCTGACCGCTGCGTCTTCGGAGGCCCGCCTGGTTATTAACGCCCGCCTTGAGATGACGCCCGAATCCCTTGAACAAATCGTGCGTAAAACCCTCGATCAGGTTGCGGCCGGTCAGGTGGTGGTTCGCATCGTTCAGCTTCAGAGTCTGAGTCCGGGCCGTCCGATTCCGACTCATCGCTACGTCAACATTGTTTGGTGAAATCCGGGACAGTTTAGAACCAGCCGTCCTCATCAGACCGAACAGAGCCAGGACCTGCAGCGTTTTTCAGCGGACGGGGACCCGGCCCGCGCATAAGCGCTCATTTGGGTACGGTCGCCACAGCCAGGACACATGAACCGCCCGTCACCCAATTGCCATTCCCCCTTGAGGCATAAGGGTTGACGCAGACAAAGCACTTTCCGAGGTCCTAATGGACCTGAGGACGTCCAAGGTTTCACGAAAATCCTGTCTATTTCTGTCGACAACTCGCAGTCGTCTTGGACAGGCGTTTCCGAACGCAGTCTAAATCGTGTCACAGTTCAGACCGACTTCTCGGGTTACTGCTTTTTGCCCCTCTAAAAGGGTAAGGTAGCTCAATTTCCGCCTTATTTGCAGGAATGTCCTCTGTCTCCCGGCGCGCCAAGGGTGAAAACAGAGCCGGGAGCGCAGCGCTTTTCACAGCGGAGCGACCCGGCCCGTGCCTGGAGGCTAAGTGACCTTTGGATTTCGCCCATTCTGTTCGAGCGCTGCATACGTCTGAAGAGACTGGTGTGGTTTAACAGGTACGGGCCGGGTCGCTCCGCTGCAAAGCGCTGCGCTCCAGGCTCTGGTACGGCAACCGCGGCGGGAGCCGCTTCTCCATGAATCCGTGCAGCCGATTCTAGAAGAAGCTGTTTAACACGCAGCAGGGTCATCGCATCATCGCCCTAACGCGCAGCGGTTTAGTTCAATGCCGGCGTTATGCGACGCGCCGAAGCCCGAGCGGACTTACCCGATGAAGCATGAAAATGGACGCCCCGGGGGGAGTGCCACGTCTTTTATTGTGGCCGGACTCTCCAGAGTCCGGCATGGCAGTAGTAGAATGTTGGCACTGTGCTGACATGATCGATACATCCCATACCCACTCGGAGCGGCTTACGGGCCTCTCTTTTTTCGCAACAGACGAAGACCACAAAATCGGAAAAGGACAATCGGGCTTCGCGCCGAGCGGGCGAACTGGGCGGCCCCCGAGAAGCGC
>DAOTAI010000408.1:0-4647 GCA_035593865.1 Acidobacteriota bacterium | reverse complement strand
GAAATTGTTGCCGTCGCCGTGATATTCGAAATACAAGGCAGGTCCGGACGTGGAAGGAAGCCCGAACTCCCCGGCAGCCGGCTGTTCTCGAATGAGATTGAGTGCCTTCTCATCGAAAAATTCAAGGGCGATCAGCCCGCCGTGACCGGCAGCCTTGCGCCGCCTCAACCGGTTGACAATCTGAACGGCTGTGTTGTCATCGGGAAGGAAAGCGAGCAGGCTGAACTGTACAGGCAACGAGGGTTTCAAGCTAAGCTCCGCTTCGTAGACCACCCCGAGGGTTCCTTCTGAGCCGACCAGCAGGTCAAGCAGGTCCATCGAATCCTGGACAAAGTAGCCGCTTGCGTTCTTGACCGACGGGAGGCTGTATGTAGGCAGCTGACCTGTTACGCGACGCCCGTCATCGGTGACAAGCTCGAAATCGCGGCCTTGCGAACGGCTTATTCCTCTTCTGAGAAAAAGCTTAGAGCCGTCAATCAACATGACCCGTAGGGCCGTGACATATTTTCGAACCGCGCCGTAACAAAAGCTGCGGGCGCCCGAAGCATTACAGGCGATCATTCCGCCAACCGTAGCCGATGCTTCGGTCGGATCCGGCGGGAAAAACCATTTCCCACCTGTCTCCTCGTGGATAGCCCATCGAAGCTCCGTCAGCGTCAAACCGGGCTGGACGGTGATTCGCGGAGCCGTGTTTTCCTCGAAGGACAAGATGTTCTTCATCCGCGAGAGGTTGAGAATGTGCCCGCCTTCGGGCACTGCCCCGGCGGTAATCCCTGTCCTCGCGCCTTGTACGGTAACCGCCTGGTGTCGCACGGCCGCGTAACGGAGATGATCGCGCAATTCGTCTGCTGATTCTGGAAAAGAGATTGAGTCAGCGCTTCCAATCTGACGCGATTCGTCGCTCAAATACTCCGGGAGTTCAGTTGTCACATCGTACTGAATGCCCCTCACCATGTGGCAACCATGATAGCATCGCGGAGACTACAGGAAAGCCAGAAGCCAGAAGCCAGGAGCCAGAAGCAAGAAGCAAGAAGCCAGAAGCCAGGAGCCAGCAGCCAGGAGCCAGAAGTAGAAGCAACAAGCAAGAAGTAGAAGCAAAAAGCAAGAAGCTAGAAGCAAAGCGGTAAAGGGATAAAGAAAAAACGCTCGAGAACATACCTGGGATAACAGCAAAAGAGTTTCCTCTGTCCTTCTGTCCTTTGTCCCTTTACTCCCTTACTTCTTGTGCTTCTGGCTTCTGGCTTCCTGTGGTTTTGCCCACCGAGTTCCTTCTGTCCTTCTGTCCCTTTACCCCCTTTACCCCTTTACTTCTTGTGCTACTGGCTTCTGGCTTCTTGCTTCTGGCTCCTGGCTTCCTGTGGTTTTGCCCACCGAGTTTCCTCTGCCCTTCTGTCCCTTTACCCCCTTTACCCCTTTACTTCTTGTGCTACTGGCTTCTGACTTCTGACTTCTGGCTCCTTGCTTCTGGCCCCTGGCTTCCTGTGGTTTCCAACAGCCGGGAATCTTTTTCCGCGCTACGTTTGTGTTGCATCAATCGAATCTCGACCTGCCCTTCGCGGATACGGGCGTCATAGGCCGGGACCCGGTATGTGCTTGGGCCATGGATGACTCGGCCATCTTCGAGCGCAAACACGGACTGATGCCAGGGACATTCAACACACAGCCCGTCGTCCCCTTTTTCGAAAATGGTCCCTTTCTCGAGCGGGCCGCCCTCATGGGGGCATACGGCGCCAATCGCGTACACGGTTGAATCGCGTTTGTAAAGCATGACGTCAGCGTCTTCGACTGTGACTCGTTTTGCCTGATTATCAATCAGTCCCGAGGCTCCCAGTACGCGCGTCCATTCTATGGGGCCATCGGGCTGTTCCGCCTTGTTGACACCGACACGGTATTGGTAGGTCATTTTGCCGCCCAGCCCCGCCGAAACAAACATGACGCCGAATCCGAGTGTCGAAAGAAGCTTCGATTTGCCGGAAGGTCGGCCGCCGTTTCGAAGGGACAAGAGGTAAAGGACCAGGGCGGCGGCGTTAAGGCCGCCATGAACCAGGGCGGTGTTCATGGCGCGTCGCGCAACTGTGGAATAGTCGGTCGCGCCGGAAAGCGCGGTTGGCACAGCGGCTATCGCCCCCGCTTTGATCAGAGTCCTGGCAATCGTGGCATTCAACTCCCCACCCATCAGGTTGAAGAGCGTACCGAAGCTAAAGGCTCCGACCACGAAGTCGGTAAGAGCGGGGTGAAGCGGATGCCCCAGCCATGTTCCGTGCAGAACGTCTGCGACTTTACGCGCCGGTTCGCCGCCTTCGAGCACCGCGTTGTGAATCCCGCGGCTTATCGTCTCCGAGGCGGAATCCAGACCTCGAACTTCCTTGAGGTTCTTTTCGATGGTGGTGTCTTTCATGAGACCCCCTTAGTTTTCAGTATAGGTCAGGGCAAAGTGGACGGCGTACATTGCGGGTGGTCTATTGTTACGCATACAATCGGGGCTGAAAGGAACGAAGTGGAAAAGATACTGGTTACGAGTGCGCTCCCGTATGCGAACGGCAGCATTCATCTTGGTCACCTCGTAGAGTACATCCAAACCGACATACTGGTGCGATTTCTTAAGCTCACCGGGCGGGATGCGGTGTATATGTGCGCGGATGATACACATGGAACACCCATCGAAGTGAAGGCCCGCCAGAAGGGCATCAGCCCGGAGGAACTGATCAGTTATTACCACGAAGAACACCAGAAGGACTTTCAGGACTTCCACATCCATTTCGACTGCTTCTACACGACCAACAGCCCGGAGAACCGTTACCATTCCGAGTTGATCTTCAGCCGGCTGAAGGAGAGGGGGCACATTGTCAAACGCCCCGTCGCCCAGTACTACTGTCCGAACGATTCCCGATTCCTTCCGGATCGATACATTAAGGGAACCTGTCCGAGCTGCGGTGCCGTGGACCAATACGGGGATGTATGTGAAGTCTGCGGAACCGCCTACGCGCCGATGGACCTCACAGATCCCCGTTGTGCAATTTGTGGAACCCAGCCGGTAATCCGGGAATCGATTCATTATTTCTTCACGCTAGGCGCCTATGAGCCGTTCTTGAGAGAATGGATCGCCACACCTGGGCGGCTCCAACCGGAAATCCGGAACTTCATCGAGAACTGGCTGCGGGAAGGGCTGCGAGACTGGGATATCAGCCGCGACGGGCCATATTTCGGTTTCAAGATTCCGGGCGAGGAGAACAAGTACTTCTATGTCTGGCTCGATGCCCCGATCGGCTACATCGCCACCACGCAGAAGTTTTGCGAGATGACGGGGAGGGACTTCGCGGGCTATTGGCTCGAGTCCAAGGCACAGATCTATCACGTCATAGGAAAAGATATTGTTTATTTCCATACCCTTTTCTGGCCGGCCATGCTCCACGGCGCCGGGTACAGCCTGCCAAGTCGCGTGATGGTGCATGGGTTCCTGACGGTGAACGGCGAGAAAATGTCGAAAAGCCGCGGAACTTTCATAAACGCCCGCGACTACCTCCATCATCTCGACCCGCAGTATCTCCGCTACTACTATGCCGCCAAGCTCAGCAGCCAGCCGGATGATTTGGACCTGAATCTGGACGATTTTGCCACCCGGGTTAACGCCGAGTTGATCAACAAGATTGCCAACCTTGTCAGCCGGGTCGTGCCTTTCGTGAATAAGAACTTCGGGGGGCGACTCGGTGATTTACCGGCCGCATCGGATGTGGTGATCAACGAAATGCTGAATCGGGTTCCGAACATCCGGGCGTATTATGAAGCCACCGATTTCAGCCGGGCAGTCCAGGAAATCGTTTCGATCAGCGATACCGCGAACAAATACTTCCAGGACCGGGCGCCCTGGGAACTGTTGAAAACAGACAGCGAGGCGGCACTCGGCGTGTGCACCCTGGCCTTGAATGCGTGTCGGACGGTTACGGCCGCGATCAAGCCGATCCTGCCTCGTTTTGCGACTCAGGTCGAGCGGATACTCCGGATACCGGAACTGAAATTTGACGATGCCCGTCGGTTCGACCTGATCGGTCACGAAATCGGGGAGTTCGAGCGGCTGGTCGAGCGCGTTGATCCGAAGAAGATACAGGCCATGCTCGGGAACGGAGCGTAATCGGCAACCACTTCGAGAGGCGAGTATGGCAGCCGATTTGTCATCAGAATCACCCGTTTCCCAATGGCGGGCGGTATAATGAGCCCCTATGAAAAAAGGTTGGATCTGTTTGCTCCTGGTTGGAGTTCTCGTTTCCGGTGCTGCCGTGGTTGCTCAGAAGTGGGAGCAGATAGCTGTCCTGCAGGCGGATGCCTCTCGTGACGAAACTGCGATCTGGGTGGACAACGGCGACGGTTTCGTGCTCGACGGCGTTATCATGATCGAACGGCGCGACGGGAAGCTCAAGGACACTTATGAAGTCCTGCACGTCTACAAAAAGACGGTCATTTTGAAGCAGCCGCTGCGGCACGACTTCCCGGAAGGATCGCGAATCTATCAATAGCCCTTGTTCGTGGGGCTTTATTCGTCCGGTCGATTGGCCGGTTCCTCGCTTTTCTCGTCGTGTATGGTCGTCAGCTTGACGATCTCATAGGTACGCACTCCGCCAGGGGTCTGTATACGTACCTCGTCCCCCTCTT
>DAOTAI010000012.1:0-26240 GCA_035593865.1 Acidobacteriota bacterium | reverse complement strand
CCCCGCCTCCTTAAGCAGACGGGTGGATGAGCAGCACATCTGAATCAGTTCTGAGTACAAAGGATCTCTTAGCGGAGGAACCGGCGTCAGGTTCGGCTGAAGGAGCACCTTTCGGACGACCGCCGCCTTGTCACGCTCCCCGACGGCCTCGTAGGCCTCGGCAAGTAACTGATAGGGCGGTCGTATCAGGGGATAGTCCTGAGAGACAGGCAACAGGTAGTCTATGACTGCGCGCCAGTCCTTACGGCGTTCGGCGACCCGGGCAAGGCCGAAAAGAGCTTGCGGCGACTGGCCGTTATCCGAGGCGGCGAGACTCTTCTGGTACCAGCCGACCGCTTCCTCCAGTCTGCCCCGCTTCAAGAGTATGTCTCCCAGCTTCTGCGAAGCCGGGGCGTAATTCGGATGGAGCCGCAGCACATGACCGAGAAGTTGCTCTTGCGCTTCCTCGTCTCCTGATTCCTCTTTGATGAGCGCCTGATAGTAGACCCACCGGTAGTCGTCGGGGGCGAGTCGGGAGGCGATAACGTACGCTTTCTCGGCCGACTCATAGAATTGATTGGCGTGATAAGCCATTCCCAGCCGTCCGACCGCTTCAGCAGAGTCGGGGCAGGCGCGAGCCTGTGCGTCGACCGTCTCAATCAATTCAACCAGCGCGGCACTGGCCTTGCCCAAGTCGGGCCGGGCAGGATAGTCAGCCGGCAGCGGCACCGGCCCGAGCACGCGGAGCATCAGCCACGTACCGAAACCGGCTACCAGCGCGAGCACAACGAGGACTGTTCTCGAGAACCGCCTGGACGCCCACATTCCTCACCACTCCCCTCAGTTTGCGGCTGCCCTGCCGGGCGAGCTCCACTGATTCAACCACAAAACCACCCTGCCTTCACTTGTAAACGGAGGATAGACGTTCATCCTTCCCGTGACAAAGTCCGGTTTGCCGTCCTGGTTCATGTCAGCAGTCTCTATGCTGATCAAATGAGTGGGAGAATGAGCCAGATCGCGCTGTATGAAGCTCATCTTTCCATCGTTCTCAAACCAGATCAGGCTCTGCGATTCCGGCTTTTCCCAAAAGTTGTAGCAACTGACCGCCACGACATCCAGGTCACCGTCGCCGTCAACGTCAGCCGCCACAGCGCCACTGGCGCCCTCAAATTTCCCAATCGGTCGGTGCTTGAAGCTGAAGTTGCCCTCGTTTTCCAGCCACTGAACACTGTGCCAGGGCCGCGGCCGCGGAGGAAGATAGTCAAACGCATCGCCGTTCGTGTAGAGGATGTCAACCCGCCCATCACGATTCATGTCCACCAACCGGAGGCCGCTGCTTCCGTAATCCTCGTTGGCGCTTCCCCAAATCAGTCGCGGTTTAAAGCTCCCCTTCCCGTCGTTTTCAAAAATGTAGATCTCTTCCCATTCCTGACTTACCAGGCTCACGAAATCGAAGTCGCCGTCCGGCTCAATGTCAACGGGAATCGTGTGAATCACGCCGGACAGCCGCTGTAAAAGGTGCGACTCAAACCGCCAATTGCCCCGGTTTTCCAGCCAACGCGTCTCGCCGTCGTCGTACCCGAACTGTCCTACCACCAAATCGAGATCCCCGTCGCCGTCAAAATCCGCTGCGCGGACATCGGTAACACGTGCCACGCGATCAAGGATAGTGCGAGCAGTAAACTCCTGGCGGCCATTGTTTTCAAGGATGACCACCGAGCCTATTTTGTCATTGCTTGGAAACACCTGGCCCATCAACGCCACCAGGAGATCGAGATCCCCATCGCGATCGATGTCGGCTGCCTCGACTCGCGCCGGCGCCGCCAATATGGGGCCGAGCCACTTCTCTTCATACACACCGGCTGGGTTTTGGCGAATCCAGCCGACCCGATTGGCCAACATATCGCAGACCAGAAGATCCAGCAGCCCATCCTGATCCAAGTCGGAGATGGTCACGCTGGCAATTCGCGGTGCGTCGTCGGCCGGAAATCCAACCGAGGCCGGCGCCAGAAAATCGATCTTCTCACCGCGCCCGACCGAGGCCGGAGCGCTCGAGACTGGCTCTACCTGGCGAGTGCTTCTGAAGACTCGACTCAACATCTGACTCACTGACAGGCCGGACTGATGCCCCTGATAAAGGAGCACCAGCAAAGGCACACCCAGCAGTACCGCAGCCAACAGCAAACCTTGAGTCCAGCCCGATCGGACTGAGGGCCTTTTGGGCCGGTCTTTGTGTCTTTTCGTCACGCGTCGCTCATCCGGCATAAAACCATATCATCCCCGCAGTCACCACCCATAAGAAAGCAGCAAGTGGCAATCGCCCGGAAAGCCACTTTGAACCACTCGAACCGTCAACCGGCCAGCACGAGCCTAATGTTTTCAGCGAATAGACAAGACCGATCAGTACGCCGGCTGTCTGAAACCAAGGAATGGCGGGCGCCCAGAGGATATGCCAGGGACTCCCCGCCTGTCCGAGTAGATTCCAGCCCCAGTTGAAGGGATCCGATAGACTTTGCAGGACGAAGGTCAGCATCGAGCAAAAAATCGCCACCGCAAAGCCGATCCAGATAGCCAGGCCTAAAGGCACGAGGGCCGCGGTACACGCGCGAAGCCGTGAAGCTGCCTTCACGTCCGGCTGCCTCCCATGCGGAATCAACATGCCGACCTTCGTCAGCAGATAGAGCACTCCCGGCAAAACACCGAGAAGGAGTACCCAGACGACAGCTGCGTAAATCCCGAATCCAGCCCAATTCTGCTTGTCCACAATGTCGATGTGGTCTCGAATCTGATGCCAAGGGCCCAGGTTGATGATGCAATAGACGATTGCCAGACCGAACATCACGATAGCCTGCCAGGCCTCGCCGAAATTACCGATCCTGGTGTCGGATCCGGACGGGCGAAAGAAAAGAGCGACGTTGTCGTAGGCGCAGGTTTTGACGCACTCGGTGCACATTCCACAGTCGTTGTTGCGATCCAACTCACCCACGCAAAGTCCATAAGGACAACCCCACCCTTTAGTGCTCCCGGTCAGACAAAAACGTTCCCGGCAAGAGGCACAGGTCGTCAACGATTCGGAGCGGATCATCAGCCGGCCAGTCATGGAATAGAGGCTGATGAAACTGTTGATGGGGCAAAGCAATCGGCAGAAAAGGCGGTGATTGCTGAACAGCGAGGTTGCGACAGCCAGACCCGTGAGTCCGAGGAGAAGCAAACTGGTAGCCGCCGGAACCGCAACCAGGGCCATGCTGAAAGTCCCGAGAAGTAGAAAGAATAGCGTTCGCGGCCAAGCCTGCGAACCCCGGACGAGCAATCCACTTTCCTCAGTCTGGCCCGACCTCTTGCCCGCCATCCGGTGTCTTTGCAGCCACTCGCCGATGGTGGGCAATGGACAGACCAGGCACCAGATTCTTCCCCCAAGGGGCACCAGCAGCACTATGAGTGCCGAAAGCCAAAGCACCCAGATGACCATCGGTCCGGCATTGCGGCCTGAGACCTTGGTGCCGAACAGACCGGCCAGTATGACGAAGTAGAACACGGCCAGCATGGGCAACGTGAGGTAGAACTGAAACGAGGGTTTCTTAACAAGACGCTTGAGCCGGGGAAAGACCTTGAAAAGATTGATTCGAACTCCGGGACCCTCGACCGCTTGCGGTTTTTTGCCTCTCAGCAACAACGCTACCACCGGAAAAGCTACAAGAAGTCCCAATGCACCGGTGAGCAGATAGTTCGGACTGACGATCAAGTCGCCCCTCTCCGTTCCATGCATCGGACCGTTGTAAACATGGTTTCGAAATTGGGACTTCGAAATCAGCGGACCGGCCCATCCGCCAAGGCCGGCCGTGAGTTCCACGACTGCCTGCCGAACCGGGGGATCATAAGGGCGAGAGAGACGGTAGACTTCAACCAGCTTGCTTCCGGGAGTAATGACGACCTGAAGATCGTAGTCTTGAAGGAAGAAACTCTGACCGGTGTCGCGGGCCGAGAAAGTCAGGCGCAGGCGATCGCCCCGGTTGGCCTTAATTCGCGACGGACTAAAACCATACCGGAACGCTTCTATGTGGATATCCCGTACTTGGGGAGCGGGGGTCAGAAACCGCGCAAGCAGCGACGGGATCAGTAGCGAAGCCACTACAATCAAAACAGCGGCGAGCTTCCGACCAAAGCGCCTGCCCATAAGTGCGAAACGGTATCACAAAAGAGGCGCACAATGTCGATCGCTGAAGGGCAGTTCGTCAGGGCCTTTTGTTGTCGCGGAGAAAATCTGTGATGATTCCCCGGGCCGCTGGCTGAATATTCTCCCAACGCGCGGACCGGACTTTCAACAAGGTAACCGACCTCTCGTGAATTGAAACTTCCACTATTCCGGGCACGGCCAGAAGACCGCGCGCCAGGTCGTCACCAGGGCGAAGGTCCAGAGCGCTTCGATAGCGGCGGCTGGTGTGGGTCAGACGGCGGCCGACCGTGAACATGCAGACGTCGGAGTCCGTGACAACTTCGGACAGGATGACTGGACCATGGTCAACTTCAGCCGTCGGCCTGTCGTAATACTGGAAAACCCAGGCCGAGAAAAGCGCCAGCCCGATGACCGCGACCAACAGGAGTGCGAGGTTTAACCACTCGTACCTTCGCAGAGACTTCCTGCCGTAAACCCGGGGTTTGGCTGACATTTGTCCCCCTTAGTGTTTGCTCAATAACAATCTACGTTTGTCGTGGACGCTTATATCTCCTCACTCCTCGATTCTCAATCGAACCGGTTTTCACCTGTGCTGGAACATCACGTGAAGGAACCGGCGGGTTTCCGACGTAGACGTAGTGGGTTTCGAAGGAGGGCGCGTCAGCGCCCGGATGAAACCCACCGCCCCGGGGCATCCTACCGCGACCGGTGAGGGATTACAAGCCATTCTGGCGTTTGTTGCAGCCGCCGCATTGCGGTCGCTATCATGAAGAAACGAGCCTTATTATCGCAGGAGAACTGCGAACCCGTGATCGATCAGCCGTCGACAACCGCTCAAAGCGAGGGTTTCCCTTTCCATCAGCCAGTCGTCTGGGAACCCAACCCCGAATGGGTGGCATCGAGCAACCTGAAGCGGTTCATGGACCGCTGGAAAATTCATTCCTACCCCGAACTGTGTCGCCGCTCTGTCGAGGACATCTCCTGGTTCTGGGACGCTGTCTTGAAAGACCTCGGGATTCGGTTCAAACAACCGTACTCGACCGTTGTTGACTTTCGGGACGGCAAAGAGTTCCCGAGATGGTGCGTGAACGGCCGACTCAATATCGTCGAGAGCTGCCTTGACAGATGGGTGGAGACGGGATTCGGAGGCCGCCCGGCCCTCTGCTGGGAAGGGGAAGAAGGCACAATCCGTGTGCTTTCGTACCTAGACCTGCACCGTGAGGTGAATCGATGCGCCAATGCCCTTCGGCGCCTGGGTCTTGGCCAGGGAGACACCGTCGGGCTCTATATGCCTATGACACCCGAACTGGCGATTGCTTTTCTGGCCGTCGTGAGAATCGGAGCAATTCTCTTGCCGCTGTTCAGCGGATATGGCGCATCGGCTATCGCGACGCGGCTGAACGACGCCAGAGCAAAAGTTCTATTTACAGCAGACGGATTCTTTCGACGCGGGCACGTCATTGCCATGAAGGCCATCGCAGATGAGGCCATCCGAGAAGCGCCGTCTGTAACTCACTTGGTCGTTTGCCGGCGAGTCGGCCAAGCGGGGGTCCAATGGACCCGAGGACGCGACCTCTGGTGGCACGACATCCTGGAGGGACAACCTGCAGTGGCCACGACTGCGGACACCTCCGCCGAAGATATCTTGATGATCATCTATACGAGCGGCACCACCGGAAGACCTAAAGGCGCTGTCCATACTCACTGTGGTTTTCCTGTCAAGGCCGCGCAAGATCTTAGCCAGGCCATGGATCTGAAGGGTGGCGAGACAGTGTACTGGATGACGGATATGGGCTGGATGATGGGGCCGTGGCTGGTGTTCGGCTCGCTCCTGTGCGGCGCTTGCATGGTGTTCTATGACGGCGCCCCTGATTTCCCGGATGCCGGCCGAGTGTGGAAGATTGTCGAGAGGCACAGGGTCAGCCATCTGGGTGTCTCACCCACGCTCATTCGTTCTCTGATGCGCCACGGTGCGGGGCCAATTCGAAAGCATGATGTGTCGACTCTACGCGCTGTCGGGTCCACCGGCAGCCCTTGGGATCCCCATTCATGGATGTGGCTGTTCGACAAGGTACTGGAACGTCAGAAGCCGGTTCTGAACTACTCCGGGGGAACTGAAATCAGTGGCGGCATTTTGTGCGGGAACTTCTTTACTCCTCTCAAGCCAGGTGCGTTCTCTGGACCCGTCCCGGGAATGGACGCCGATGTAGTTGATCAAAACGGCGAGCCGGTGCGCGGCACCGTCGGAGAACTGGTGATCCGTCAACCATGGATCGGCATGACCAGGGGATTCTGGCAGGATCGGGAACGGTATCTGCAGACTTACTGGCGCCGTTACAAGGACGTTTGGTGGCACGGGGATTTTGCCGCCATTGACGAGGACGGGCTCTGGTACATCCTGGGACGAAGCGACGATACGATCAAGGTCGCCGATAAGCGTTTGGGCCCGGCTGAGATTGAAGCCGTCCTGAACGGGCATGAAGCAGTCGCGGAGAGCGTGGCCATTGGCGTTCCGCACCCTGTCAAGGGGCAGAAAATCGTCGCCTTTTGTGTCTTGCGAGAGGAGACAGCACCATCCGATGATTTGCGTGCCAAATTGATGGACCGTGTGGCAGAGTTGCTGGGCAAACCGTTCCGCCCGGCGGACATCCGGTTCGTCGCAGCCTTGCCGAAGACGCGGAATGCCAAAGTCATGAGCCGGGTTGTCCGGGCTGTTTATCTCGGGGAAGACCCGGGCGATTTAACCAGCATCGAAGACCTGCAAGCGATAGAGGCGATTCGAAAAGCTCGATAATTAAATCTCGACGGGTGGCCGACTGCCGGTTTCTACCTGGACCGGTTGCCGGGCAGCAACGATGATATTCCGGTCGTCAACCCGCGGGAAGGATTACGCCCGACACTTCTCCGAACCCTACGCGGTAACCGTCGCCTTGCGCCCAGCCGGTCAGCGTCAGCCGATCGCCGTCAAGCAAAGCAACACGTGTTTCCCCGTTCGGGAATTTGACTGGTTTCGTTCCCCCCCAGGCTAATTCAAGCAGACTCCCGTAAGAGGAAGAGTCCGGTCCGCTGATTGTTCCGGAGGCAATCAGATCTCCGCGACGCAGGTTGCAGCCATTGATCGTATGATGCGCCACTTGCTGGAACATGTCCCAATACAGGTACCTGTAATTGGTTCTGGTGATACAGTGCGGTTGCGGCATCGCTTGTCCCTGAAGCCATACCTCGAGTCGAATGTCGTAACTCCGATTCCCGCCACTCTCCAAATAGGGCAACGGTGGAGGGTCCTGGCCGGGTCCGGCGGTGCGAAAGGGCTCCAGAGCTTCCAGTGTGACTACCCACGGAGAGATCGAAGTGGCAAAGTTCTTCCCTAGAAAAGGGCCCAGGGGTTGATACTCCCAGCGCTGGATATCCCGGGCGCTCCAGTCGTTGACGAGGACCATGCCGAAAATGTGGGATGGCGCCTCCTTGACAGAGATCGGCCGCCCCCTGGGATTCCCGCGGGATATGAAGAATCCCACTTCAAGTTCGAAATCCAGTATTCGGCTTGGACCAAAGATGGGGCGAGAGACATCATCCGGTTTCGTCTGCCCGCAAGGCCGCCTGATCTCAGTGCCGCTGACCACTATCGAGCTGGCGCGTCCGTGATAGGCGACCGGCAAATGCAGCCAATTGGGCATAAGTGCGTTTTCGCGGCCGCGAAACATCATGCCGACATTAGCAGCGTGTTCACGGGAGGAATAGAAATCTGTATAGTCCGGGACGTCGACGGGCATCAGCATCTCGACATTCGACTGCCGATGAAACGCCTCTTCACGAAGCCGGGCAGAATCACGCAAGATCGGATTGGCGCCGCTGAGCAATCGGCTGATTTGGTCGCGCATTTCCAACCATCCCGGTCGGCCGAGAGTCATCAGAACATCGAGACTAGGCTGGCCGAATACGGGGGTATCAGATGGCCGGAAACTGTTTTTCAGAAAACCCTCCTCTTCCAGAAGCGCGAGATCCAGAACCAAATCGCCGATGGCTGTGCCGACACGGGCGAATCCACCGGCCCGAGGACGAAATACGCCGTAGGGGATATTCTGAATCGGAAAATGGGAAGTCGGGTCTACCGGAATAAACGAGCGGAGTTTCGGATCATTCGATAGATGCACGATGCTTTTCCTCCAGAACTCACAGCAGCCCTAACTCCCTCAAGTAGCTGAGCGGCTCATCGAAACTGCAGCTGCCAAAGGAGACAATGAGGTCGTAACGTGCCTCTGAGACTTCCTCAAGCGTGGCGCGAGCATCCTTCCAGGCAAAGCCGTTGTCATCAAAGCTGAAGTGTTCCGGGCTTTCATCTCCCAGGAGAACGGCGAGCTCCGATTTCGCGAGCACCCCGGCGTGAATTAAAACGGCTGCACAAAAAACGTTCAAAAAGCCGTGCATGTTGGTCGCCACCGACTGGCTGCGCTGCCGAAATGGGTGATGAAGTCCAGCCGTGCACTTGAATCGGACGCCCGAGTCGAAGCAGGCGATGATAGCGAAGCAGAGCTGATCGACAGTCGGGAAAGCGTCAGCCGTCAGGCCGCCAGTCCGGACCTTGAAGGCAGCCCGATGGCAGCGCACACCTTTCCAATCCGCATTGTGCCTGGCGATGGTTCGAACAACTGCCCGCACAGCATCCGGCTCTCTGTCCGTTGTTTCGAAAAAAGGCGTCAAGTCCGGGATGGCACTCGATTCCGCCGACTCCGCAAGATAAAGGATCAAATTGCCCAGTTCGTTATAACCGTCGGCGGGCGGTGGATCCGCCGGCAGCGGCACCTCGATTGAATCCACTTGAACGCGGGACGAACCAGAGCGATCAACGCTCAGGATAAACTCCAGAGACTCGTCAATCCTCTCGAACAATTCTTGAGCGTTCGCTGTCTGCGGTACCAGGGCAGAAACACGAACCGGGGACAGCCCGAATGGCTCGGGAAGGGCTGCGTTTAACTCATTCAGCCGATTTACGGGGCAGACCAGGCGCGACAAGAACCAGGCATCGGGGCCTGCGCCATAGTTGAGATAGTTTTGGATTACGGTCTCGAGCGGCAACTTGGCAGGCGGGAAAAGACCGGCGTAATCCAGACTCCGGTTGAGCAGTGCGCGTAAACCCGTCACCGGACTTCGATCTGTCATTTACCCTGTTTCCTTAGCCGGTTGTGGTAGGTGTCGGCGGCTCATCCTGATCAATCCAGCTGTAAGCGTAACTGTTATCTTCATACTCCAGCGCGAAGGCGGCGACCTGCAGCGGGTGAAAAGTGTCCATCATAACGGCCAACTCTTCCGTGCGCTGCTTGCCGATGCTGGCTTCTACCGTGCCGGGATGCGGACCGTGAGGCAACCCTCCCGGATGGAGACTGATGTCGAATTGTCCAACTCCCTTGCGGCTCATGAAATTGCCTTCGGCGTAGTAGATCAGTTCATCGGAATTCACATTGGCATGGTTGTACGGTGCCGGAATCGACAGGGGATGGTAATCGAACATCCTTGGAACAAATGAGCAAATCACAAAGTCCCAGCCCTCCCAGGTCTGGTGCACGGGAGGCGGCTGGTGCACACGCCCGGTAATCGGCTCGAAGTCCGCGATATTGAACGCGTACGGATACAGATATCCATCCCAGCCGACGACATCCAGCGGATGATGGTCAAGTATGTGTCGGTGCATCTCGCCGCGCGCCTTAACCCGCACCTCGAACTCCCCTTCCTTATCGTGGGTCTCGAGTTCCTGGGGAACGCGAATGTCGCGCTCGCAGTAGGGCGAATGTTCGAGGAACTGACCGTACTCATTGCGATAGCGCCTGGGCGGCTCGAAATCGCGTGGTGATTCAAACACCAGGATCCGGTGATTCTGGCCTTTCAGTTCCATCCGCCAAGTGGTGCTGATCGGGATATTCAGGTAATCGCCGGGGCCGAATTCCAGGCGGCCGTACTGGGACACCAGAGTCCCCTCCCCGGTGTGCACGAACAGCAGTTCGTGCGCTTCCCCGTTACGGTAATGGTACGGCATGGATTCGACGGGACGGGCAAGGGCCATCGTCACGTTCTGGTTGCCGACCAGGACTCGGCGTCCCGTCACAACGTCTCCTTCCTGTGGGACGTCCCGAGTCCTGAACAGGCGGTGGCGCAACGCTCCGTTGGCGGCATATTCGATCTTCACCGGTCCCATCGTCTCAACATGCTTGATGCGAGTCGGCTGGCGAATGTGGTACAGAATCGATTCGATCCCGGAGAAACCTTTGGTTCCCACGACCTGTTCCCGATACAAAGACCCGTCAGGCTTACAGAACCGGGTATGCCTCTTGTGCGGAATCTTGCCGAGCCGGTGGTAAAAAGGCATCTACAGGTTCCCCCTTCTCGCCTGCTCTATCTCGATGCTTTCGAAAAGCGCTTTGAAGTTGCCGACTCCAAAGCCCCGGGCGCCGCGCCGCTGGATTACCTCCAGAAAAACGGTCGGACGATCCTGGATGGGACGGCTAAAGATCTGGAGCAGGTAGCCCTCATCGTCCCGATCGGCCAGTATGCCAAGACGCGCGACGTCCTCATAGCGCTCCTTGATACGGCCAATTCTGGCGGGCAGGCTCTCGTAGTAGGCTTGAGGAACACGAAGAAACTCGATGCCGCGCGCTTTCAGCGCCTCGATCGCGCCGACTATGTCGCCTGTCAGGAGCGCGATGTGTTGAACACCGGGCCCCACGTAATAGTCCAGGAATTCTTCGATCTGACTCTTCTTCCTGCCTTCGGCCGGCTCGTTGATCGGAAACTTGATCCGCCCGTTGCCGCCGGCCATGACTTTCGACATCAAGGCCGAGTATTCCGTATGGATAACCTTGTCGTCATAATGGACGATCTGCCGGAAACCCATAGTCTTGTGAAACCAGTTCACCCAGTAATCCATCTTGCCTAGTTCGACATTGCCGACAATATGATCGACCGCCGCCAGCCCTACTGGTTTGACGGCACCGTCTTCCGGCAAAGCGACATAAGCCGGGAGAAACACGCCTGAGTAACCGGTTCGCTGCACGAACTTGAAGACTGTCTGTCCGTAGCCTTGGATGACAGCCGTCCGGACGATCCCCGATTGGTCCGCCAGTTCGTCGGGTGCCTGCAGTCCCTTCGCGCCGCGCGAGGTGGTCTCGCGATATGCCTCCTCGACATCCTCAACTTCGATCGCTATTACCTTTACGCCATCGCCATGAAGCAAGTGATGTGCGGCCATCTCGCTGTGCGGACCGTAAGGAGTGCTCAGGACAAACCGGATCTTTCCCTGCTCGACCACGTAAGAGGCATGGTATCTATTGCCGGTCTCAAGCCCCGAATAAGCGACCGGCTTGAAACCCCAGTATTTCCAGTAGTAGACCGCCTGCCTCGCGTTTCCGACCCAGAATTCGATGTGATCGATCGCCTTGATCTTGAAGAGATCCGCCTCTTGATCGACAGGTCTGTCCTCTGCACGGCTTGCCCGATCGGTAATCATGTGAGCCTCGTGCCAGGGTGAGCGGTTACTTCAATTATAACCCGCAAGTTATGCGCGCGGCGCGCCAGACTACCTGGACGCGCGGGTAGCACGGATTGGCGGATTACGCGGATAATAGCCGGGCGCCTTGACGACTCGTTCCAATCGCTGTAGCTTTGGCTTGCTGCCATGAAAATCAACAAATTTCGTTTACCCCGTCTGTCCGCCCTTTGTGCTGTTCTTCTCTGCCTGGTTTTTGCGACCGTGGTAAAAGCCTCCTCCGCAGGCCTGCCGCGCAGTAGTCCCGAGGCTCAAGGGGTTTCATCAGAAGCCATACTCGCTTTCATCGAGGCCGCAGATCAAAAGATCGATACTATGAACAGTTTCATGCTGGTGCGGCACTCGCACGTGATCGCCGAAGCATGGTGGGACCCTTACGGTCCCGATAGTCCCCACACCCTGTATTCCTTGAGCAAGAGTTTCACATCCACAGCGGTTGGGCTGGCTATCGCAGAAGGCAAGCTGAGTCTGGGTGACCAGGTGATCAAATTCTTTCCTGACGAGACGCCGAGCAACCCCAGCGAGAATTTGCAGAAGATGCGCGTTCACGATTTGATTCGGATGTCGACGGGTCACCAGACAGAGCCGAGGTTTACGAACGAGGAGTCCTGGGTGAAGACTTTCCTGCATCATCCAGTGCCTTACAAACCTGGTACTCACTTTCTCTACAACACTCCGGCCACTTACATGCTGTCGGCAATTATCCAGAAGGCGACTGGAATGACCCTGCGCGACTACCTGCGACCGCGATTGTTCGATCCGCTCGGATTCAAGAATCCGAGGTGGCTGGCGAGCCCCCAAGGTATCACGGTCGGCGGATATGGGCTGGACGCGCGCACGGAGGAACTGGCGCGTTTCGGGCAGCTCTATCTTCAGAAAGGAGAGTGGCAGGGCCGGCGCCTGATACCAGCTTCCTGGATTGAGGCGGCAACTTCCCTCCAGACTTCGAACGGAAGTGATCCGGCCAGCGACTGGGATCAGGGTTACGGATACCAGTTCTGGCGTTGCCGGCACGGCGTCTACCGGGGTGACGGCGCCTTCGGACAATACTGCATCGTCATGCCGGAACAGGACGCCGTGGTAATCATTACCAGTGGTGTCCGTGACATGCAGGAGGTTCTGAACCTCGTCTGGGACACGCTGTTACCGGCTTTTGAGAAAGCTCCTCTGCCTCGCAACAGGGCGGCAGAGGAAAGGCTCAGGAAAAAAACGACAAGTCTGCGGGTACGTCCAGTTTCCGGAAAGCCTGCAACCTCAATTGCATCCGCCGTGTCCGGAAAACGCTATGCCTTCCCGAGTAATGACAGACAGATTGAGTCAATCGGGTTTGAATTCGGACAGAAGAACGCATATCTCCTGGTTCGCAGCGCTGGCCAGGAGAGCAGGATTGCGTGCGGTAACAACGCCTGGGCAAAGGGATCTGCCAGCTTTGTAAACGGGCTCAGCGCCTGGATACTGGGAGCGGGCCAGCATCCCGTTGCGGCAAGCGGAGGATGGACCGCGGACGACACTTACAGCGTCAAGCTATGCCTATACGAGACGCCGTTTTATGTCGACATGAAGTTCCGCTTCAAGGACAACGAGCTGCAGTTTGACTCCGAATACAATGTGAATTTCGGCCCGACGAAGCTTCCTCAACTGCTTGGCCGCATCGCGGAATAAAACGTGACTAAGGCGTGCGAATCAGGCGGCTGGCATGTCAGGTAATACCGCCTGATTCGCGTGAGCTTCACTAAGACAGATCGGGAACAATGTAGGGCGGCCGCTCTTCTTCCCGTTTAAGGAGTCGGTTCGCCTCCTTGTCGCCAACAAAAACCTCCCTGCGTCCATCGAAGATCACCTCTCTGCCGACGCGGTAAGAGATGTTGCCAAGCAGAGGCAGAACGCTGGAACGATGGCCCACCTCGATATCGCAGTTCAGATCGCTCTGCTTACCCGATCGCAATGCGGCGATGAAATTCCCGAAATGACCAGGTTCCCCTTCTCCCACTGTATCGAGCGGATCAGGCACCGACTCATCGAAGTTCTTTGAATCGGGACCCGGCTCCCCTTTACGACCAAAGAAGGTTCTCCAATCTCCCCCGTTGATTTCCATCCATCCTTCGCTGCCATAGAAGATGTTGCCGATGTGCACTGCGCCTTCCGCGTTTGTGTAAAGGCCGCCAGTGGCAAACTCCAGGATTGTTCCATCGGCATATTCGTATATGGTCGTCTGGGTATTCGGAGTGTTCTGAACGGAATCGTGGACGAAACAGCCGCCGAAAGATCGGATTTTTACCGGGTATTCGTCTTTGCCCAAGCCCCACCGGGCAATATCGAACTGGTGCGGGCCCTGGTTGCCAGTATCACCGTTGCCGTACTCCCACTGCCAGTGCCAATTGTAGTGAAACCGATTGCGGTTGAAAGGACGTTTGCGAGCAGGCCCAATCCATTCATCGTAGTGAACCTTTTCCAGGTAAGCAGCCGAATATGCAGGCATCGGGCCGCCTTCACGCGTCAGAAAGAACTTTTCTCCTTCCGGCATTGGACCATCGGGGTAACGCCCGATATCACCGCGTGGTTTAAAGCAAAGCCCGCGCGCCATATAGATCTTGCCCAGTTTCCCGCTGCGCAGGAATTTCATGGCGGCAATCGTAGAGGGCCGCGACCGGCTTTGAAAGCCGACTTGTACCAGGACATTTGCCGCGCGTGCGGCATTGACCATCTGTCGTCCCTCCCAAATCCCCCAGGTGGAAGGCTTCTCGACGTAGACATGCTTCCCGGCCAGACAAGCCCAGATGGTTCCGAGCGCATGCCAGTGGTTGGGAGTGGCAAAAGCCACCGCATCAATTTCTTTGTCGTCGAAGACTCGGCGCATGTCCCAGACCGTCGCAGGAGTGTAACCGAACTTGTCCTGCATGGACTTGACCTGCGCTGGAAACAGGTTCTCATCGACATCACACAGCGTCGTAACCCGAACGCCCGGTATTGCGGCAAAGTTGCTGATATGTGCTCGCCCTCGCCCGCGTATCCCGACGACAGCAAGGTTCACACGATCGTTGGCGCCCAGCACCTGTGTCGCTTTGGTTGCCACAACGGCAGCTGCCGCCGCACCCGCCGTCCCTTTAATAAATCCCCTTCGGCTAACGTCGCTTTTTCCCATAGACTCTCTCCGCCTCCAGCCTGCATTGTGTCTTACGAGGGCCCGAGTTGCAACACGAGCCTGGTGGGCCCTGTCGTTATCCAGTCAATTGGGATGCGCTCATCCCAATTGACCCGCCAGATTTAACAGCGTACAGTCAAGAACTCGATAAGGAGCTTATTTCGGATCGTAAGGAGAAACGTCATGGAGTACGGCAGGCTTCACTTCTGTCTTCTTTATCTTGTTATAGTCACATTGTTCACTGCCTCCAACCTGCATTCTCAAATCCCCGATTGGGAAAGCCCTCGGGTCATCGGCATCAACAAGGAAGAGCCCCACGCCACCCTGATGCCTTTCGCCGACCGCGCCGCGGCGTTGTCTGGCAAACGTGAAGATTCTCCTTTTTACAGATCGCTGAACGGGGCATGGAAATTCCATTGGGTCCCGGAGCCGGGGAAGCGCCCCATTGATTTCTATAAACCGGAGTTTGACGTAAGCGGGTGGAAAGACATTCCCGTTCCTTCCAACTGGGAAATGGAAGGATACGGAGTGCCGATTTACACCAACATTGTCTATCCCTTCCAACCCGATGCCCCACGCGTCACCTCGGAACCGCCGCAGAACTACACCGCCTACTCGCAGCGCAACCCCGTCGGCTCCTATCGACGCACCTTCACCGTGCCTGCAAGTTGGCGGGAGCGCGACGTTTTCGTCACGTTCGACGGGGTCAACAGCGCCTTCTATCTCTGGATCAACGGCGAAAGGGTAGGTTATAGCGAGGATTCCCGCACACCGGCAGAATTCAACATCACCCCATACTTGAGAGTTGACGAAAACACCATTGCTGTCGAAGTGTATCGATGGTGTGACGGCAGCTACCTGGAAGATCAGGACTTCTGGCGATTAAGCGGGATTTACCGCGATGTCTTCCTTTGGTCGGCGCCCAAGATTCATGTGCGCGACTTCGAAGTTAAGACGATCCTGGACGAAAACTACCAGGACGCGGTTTTAGAAGTACAAGCGGAGATACGCAACGGGTCCGAAGAGTCTGCAGCTTGCTCTCTTGCTCTCGAACTGCTCGATTCCGGCAAAGCGGTGTTCCCAAAGGAATCCCGCGCTGCGACAGTGCCGCCGGGAGGGAAAACTATCGTTTCATTCAGCATTCCGGTCAAAGCCCCTCGGAAATGGAGCGCGGAAACCCCGAACCTGTACCCTCTTTTACTGACACTGGTCGGTTCCGGCAATCAGTTGCTTGAGATCATTCCGGCGCGAGTTGGCTTTCGCCAGGTCGAGATTAAAGGAGGACAGATCCTGGTTAACGGCAAGGCCGTTTATTTTATGGGTGTCAACCGCCACGAACATGATCCGAAGACAGCCCAATACGTGACGCGGGATTTGATGATCAAGGACATCCTGCTGATGAAGCAAAACAACATTAATGCGGTCCGCACCGCGCATTACCCAAATGTTCCGGCCTGGTATGACTTGTGTGACGAGTACGGGCTTTATGTGATCGACGAAGCCAATGTCGAAACCCATGGCTACGGCGCCAATCCAAACAACAAGCTGGCTCATGACCCGGAATGGCGGGAGTGCTTTATCGATCGGGCGCGACGGATGGTCGAGCGTGACAAGAACCATCCAAGCGTCATCATCTGGTCGCTCGGCAATGAGTCTGGTGACGGTCCCAACCTGAAGGCGGAGGCCGAGTGGATCCGCGCCCGCGACAAGACGCGCCCGGTTCATTACGAGGGTTCATCCGCGTCGGGTGGAGACGGGGAGGCCACTGACATCAATTCCTGGATGTATCCTCCCCCGCGGGATTTAGCCCGGTGCCAGCAACGGTTTCCCGACAAACCGTTCATCTTGTGTGAATACGCACACGCGATGGGCAATAGTGTTGGCAATTTGCAGGAATACTGGGATGAATTTGAGAAACATCCGTCCATGCAAGGAGGATTCATCTGGGACTGGGTGGATCAAGGGATCCTGCGCACCGATCCGCAAAGCGGCAAGAGCTATTTCGCTTACGGAGGTGATTTCGGAGATGTACCGAATGATACCAACTTCTGCTTTAACGGCTTGGTCCAGGCGGATCGCGTTCCCCATCCCTCGCTTTTAGAAGTCAAGAAGGTTTATCAGCCCATCAAGGTTGAGGCCGTCGATCTTCCCAATGGTCGGCTGGTGGTTCGGAACAAACACTTTTTTACAGATCTGTCGTCTTTCGAAGGCAGATGGAAACTTCACGACGAGGGGAAGGTGATCGCGTCCGGCAAGCTACCCGGCCTGAATACGCCGCCAGGAGAAAAGACCGAGATAACGATTCCCTTATCCAGTTTCCTTACCGAACGGACTTATTCACACCTGGTGCTCGACGTCTTTTTCGTCCTTCCCCGGGATACGAAGTGGGCCAAAGCTGGTCACGAAGTGGCTTGGGACCAGTTCGTCATTGCCGAAAGTCCACGTGCTGCCAGACATGGTTCGGCGCCCCTGGAACTCGTTCAAACGTCGGAATCCATAACGGTAACGGGACAGGGCATTTCTATCCGGATCAACGCCCGTAACGGGCAGCTTGAATCGTACCGTGCGAACGGATTGGAGCTGATCTCAGCGCCCCTGGTTCCGAACACCTGGCGGGTTCCGAATGACAATCAATACCGCAACGATTTCGAAAAACGCTACGCGCTTTGGAAGGATGCGGCCAAGACCAGGGAAGTGCGATCGGTTACCGCTGTCCGCAAGAGCGAGAGTGTCGTCGAGGTCGTGGCCAAGATGACGCTACCGAAGGATCTGGCTGACTATACAATGACTTACACCATAGACAGTGGTGGTATCGACATAAAGGTCGAGTTTAGTCCTTCGGCAAATCTCACCGGGTTCATGCCTCGCCTCGGAACACGGATGGCGATCCCGAAAAGCATCAACCGGGTAATGTGGTACGGACGCGGCTGGCATGAGAACTATTGGGACCGGAAAACCGGTGCCCGTTTTGGCAACTATTTCGCCGAACGGGTGGAGGACCTGGTCTACCCATATCCGAGGTCTCAACAGAATGGAAACCGCACCGACGTGCGCTGGCTCAGTTTCGAGAATGAGGCTGGGAATGGGTTCAGAATGTTTGGCGATCCTATGTTCCAGTTCACGGCCCGCCCTTACTCGATGGAGGATCTGGCCGCCGCCACCCACGATTATCAGCTGCCCCGAAGGGATTTCAACGAGGTCTTGATCGACCATCAACATATGGGGGTAGGCGGGGACAATAGCTGGGGGGCTCGCGTGCACGAAGAATACTGTGTAAAGGTTGCGCCTTACACTTATACCCTTCGGATTGAGCCGATAACGAAGTAGAAAGAGCAACGGCTAGGCGATCTCAAAACCAGTGCGCGGCGGCCGGCAGTGGGAAAGGTTAAGGGCGGACTCTCCGCTTTCATCCGCATCATCCGTGCGATCCGTTTTATCCGTGGGAGTAGGAATACCCACGGATAGGACGGATAACACGGATAACGCGGATTAATGCTCCTACCGTTCCTGGTCAGGAACCACGAGAACTGAACAATCAACCTGCTTAAGCACTTGCACAGTGACGTCTTGCGGTTCAAACAGTGAGCGCGCATGAGGTCCGTGACCACCCATGACCAGCAGATCGAACTCGTCGCCGGAGGCTTCCCGGACAATCGCCTGGACCGGCGACGGCGCTTCGATCAGGCGGCTTTCAGCCCGAACGTCGAGACTTTTGAGGGTGGAGACGGCGTTAGCCACGTGGCTTCGGCCGGAAGCGTCACTCGCGCCTGGGGACAAAACATGCAGCAACGTCACCCTGGCTTTCACCCGCCTGGCCAGCCAGGCTGCCGTGATGACGTCGTTTTTGCCTGGCTCCCCCGCCGCCGTACAAACGAGGATGTGTTTAATGGGCCGAAAGTCCCGTGCGGTGATCAATAAAGGAAGTTCCGCCTCCTGGAGAATTCGCGCAAGCATCCTGGGAATGCCCAGAGGAGACATTTTCGGTCTGATTTTGGGGCGAGTCAGCAGCAGGTAATTATAGATATTGGCCGCCTGTTCACGGATCAGAACCTCGCTGCTCTTACCCTCCGGAAGAAGAATGGTGGGGGCTTGCAGGCCTGCCTGATTCGCCCGTCGGAGGACTTCGTCCCGGACTTTCTCATCTCTTTCCTGTTCCTTGCGATTTCGTAGGATCGTGACGGTGCCATCGAGGGTAGCCGCCAGCCAGGCGGCCAGGCTCAGATGAGAAAGGCTTTCGCTGGCCGCATTGTCAAATACGAGCATCCGCGGCCGGGGAGGATTGAGGAAGGTCCAACCGGAGACTGAAACGAATTGCTCTCCCGGTTCCGGGTAAGTGTTTGAAGGCATTTCACTTTCCAGGATCCAATGATCCTGCCCGAAACTCGGCGGCGGGGCCACCTGACGCCATCCCGGCAAGCGAGGCAAGGATATGCGGATACGCCGGGATGACCCTGAGAAAACCTGCTCGGCAACTGATCCCCGACCCAAGACCGGTGTTCCCTTCTCCGGCGGCGTCTTCGTCAAGCGGACCTGCTCTGGACGAAAGAAAACGTGAGCCATCGGCGCTTCTTCCCGTAGTTGATCCGGACATCCGGGACTTGAAATCTTCCCGAAAAGAGCCTCGGCTCGGGGCACCGGGGCAGAGAGAAGGTTACCACCCCCCAGGAAGGTGGCGACGAAAGCGGAGCGGGGACATCGGTAGAGAGTCTCCGGGTTGCCGGTCTCAAGTAACCTTCCGCGTTCCAGCACGCCGATTCTGTCAGCTACCTCAAATGCCTCATCCTGATCATGTGTGACGAGGATGGCAGTCAGATTGAGCCGTCTCTGGACTTCTCCCAGGGTTCGGCGCAGATGGGCCCGGATCTTGACATCGAGTGCGCCGAAGGGTTCGTCGAGTAACAGGACCTTCGGCTGATAAGCGAGAGCGCGCGCCAACGCCACTCTCTGTTGCTGGCCGCCTGATAGCTGGCGAGGCATCCTGTTTCCGAGTCCGGCTAAACCAACGATCTCCAGAAGCTCCTCAGTGCGCCGAGCTCGCAAGTTCCGCGGAATCCCGCGAATTTTGAGTCCGAACTCGATGTTCGCCGCCACCGTCATGTGATTAAAAATCGAATAGTTCTGGAATACGAACCCGATCCCTCGTTCTTGAGGCGGCGCGTAGGTCACGTCAGATCCGTGAATCAGGATCTTTCCATCGTCAGGGTAAGTGAGCCCGGCGATCATCCGGAGAACAGTGCTCTTCCCGCTGCCACTGGGTCCCAGCAGGACGAACATCTCACCGTCGAGGACCTCCAGGTTCACCCTGTCTACGACAACCTGACGTCCGAACCTCTTCGATACTTGGTCAAGAACGATTGACACAGAATGCTCCCGCCAGCCGCTAGGAACTCGAACAGCATTGTAATATGGCAAAGGTCCGCAGACCAAAAGATCTGGGGGTAATTCGTTTGTAGTTCCGCGTTTAGCTGGGCCTGAATCGATCGGAAGTTCGTAGTACCGTCTTTAGCCGGGCAGTTTGCCCATCGGCCAATTGTTGCCGCATGACGATTCAAGGCCGCCCAAAGAAGACGGACTACGAACCCGGACTCGCCAGCCGGTGGGTTGAGCACCTCGCTTTCGGTGTACTGAGACCCGGCGGCCCTGGACACTCGACACCTCGTACCCACAAAAACAGCGGTTTTGGTCATTTCGTCCGCCGGGCTTATCTGGTAATTTCCGGTTATGGGAAAAACCATGTTTGATCTGAGCGGCCGGGTGGCGATAGTAACGGGAACGAGCCGGGGACTCGGCCAATACATGGGGCGGGCTCTGGCAAAAGCCGGTGCGGATTTGGTCATTACAAGCCGGAAGCTGGAGAGTCTTGAAGACTTTCGGTGCGAAATTGAGAAGCTTGGTCGCCAGGCTCTCCCTGTCGAACTCGATGTCAGGGACTATGCGAGCATTCAGCGGATGGTAGACCGAGCAATCGGGCACTACGGCCGGATCGACATACTTGTAAACAATGCGGGGTGCAACGTCCGCAAGCCCTCCGTCGAAATCACCTGGGACGACTGGAATCTGGTGTTGGATACCAATCTGCGCGGCACATTTTTTGTTTCGCAGGCTGTGGCGCGTCACATGATCCCTCGGCGGTATGGCCGAATTATCAACATCGGATCCGTCACCAGCGTGTTCGGTTACGCTGGTCTCGCACCGTACTGCGCGAGCCGCGGAGGCACGCGTCAGTTGACTATGAGCCTGGCGGACGACTGGGGCCGTTATGGTATTACCGTCAACTGCCTAGCGCCAGGATGGTTTAAAACGGCCCAGAACGCCATCATGTACGAAAATCAGGAATGGGTCGACTATCTCATAGACCGTATTCCGCTGAAGCGCGTGGGACAGCCGACGGATCTTGACGGGGCCGTCGTCTTCCTGGCTTCCGAGGCAAGCGGATATATAACAGGCCAAACGCTGCTGGTCGATGGCGGGATTTCGACCGGGGCAACTCGAGCACTGCCGAAAAAACCGGCAACTCCTTGATCTTGAAGTCTACGGTCGTCCACATTACCCTCCCAAGAGGACAAAGGAGAAAAGTATGTTCCGTCTAAGATTGATTTGTTACTGCCTGGTTCTCATCTATGCGTTGGGTGCCTGGGAGGCATCCGTGTGTGCCGAACCGCTGCAGTTCCATGTGGTTAGCGCAAATGAATGGTTATACCCGGACACCCCGATTCCGGCCTCGCCCGTCCGGTCGATAAACTTGCACGCGCCGCGAGGCGGCCGAGCGGCCTTCCAAGTGCTGCTGCGTGGGCTCAAGGCCGGAGACTCGTTGCGATTTACCTTTGAAGGGCAACTTGCGCCCGAGGTTTATCAGCTTATTGACGTTAATGTGCCGGAGAACTCCGGACCTCCTTGCAGCGCAATACCGCCTGATCAACCTACACCTGACTACGTTATCAGGAAGGCGCCGTATCGTGTGTATGAGGCGCTTCGTCCTCTTCGCCAGGGTGATCCTGCTCGGGGCGAAACCGAGGCGATTTATGTCTCTTTCCGGATACCCGCAGAGGCGACGCCGGGTCGTCAGCAAGGCCGGCTGCGTTTGCAGGCGCAGGAGCAGACCGCCGATATCGGCGTGACCCTGACAATCCATCAAGCACGGGTGCCGGCACAGGGACACCTGCGCGTGACCAACTGGTTTAGTGTTCCCGCAATGGCACGGTTACATAAGCTGGAACCTTGGTCGGAAGCGCACTGGGAAATGCTTCGTGCGTATGCCCGATTGATGCGACGCGGCCGTCAAACCGACTTCATTCCGGTCAGACCGCAGGTGAAAAAGACTGGCGAAGGTCAGTGGGAGTTTGATTTCACCCGGACGGAGCGGATGATCAGGATGTTTTTCGATGAAGGCTTTACCCATATCGAACTCCCCCACATTGCACGCCACGACCGGCGCAAAGAGGCAGTCGCGCGTTTCGTTATCGATGTCGACGGCAAGCCAACACCCGGTACGTCCCGAGAAGCCTACGCTTTTCTCTCGCAGTATCTGAAGGCCTGGGCGGAGACGCTGAAAAAGAACGGCTGGTACGATCGGGCGACTCAACACGTTGTCGACGAGCCCAATCCAGAGGATTTCGCAGATTACCGCATCATGGCCGGCACGGTTCGCAAATTCCTTCCGGGAATTCCGCTGATTGATGCTCTCGGCGACGCCAGGCTCGACGGCGGGGTCGATATCTGGGTTCCTCTCAGTGAAAGCTATGAGAAAGATATCGCCGGATTTGAAGCACATCGTCGCCGCGGTGACATCGTCTGGTTTTATACCTGCTGTGCGCCCAGTGGCTTTCATCTGAACCGCTTCATCGACACCGAACTTCTGAGGACGCGTTTGCTTCATTGGGCGAACTGGAAGTATCGGCTCGATGGATATCTGCATTGGGGACTGAACCAGATCATCGAAGAGCAGCACCCGTTTGAAAACACCTGCCCGCCGCACGGACCGTACCACGATTTCCATCTACCTCCAGGAGATTCGCACATCGTGTATCCCGGAGAAGACGGACCTTGGTCGAGCGTCCGGTTCGAAGCAATGGGGGCCGGCATTGAAGACTACGAGTTGCTTCGAATCGTGGCTAAGCGCGACGAAAAGCTGGCGGACGAAATCTGCAATCAGCTGGTTCGCAGTTTCACCAACTACGACGCGAGCCCGGCCGGATTCGAAGCAGCCCATCGGCGCCTGCTTGAAGAAGCCGGAAAGTGAGCTGTTGAGTGAAGTGGACCTAGTGGACCCAGTGGACTGCCGTTTGGAAAATTTATCGTATCCCCTGGGTCCACTTGGTCCACTTCGTCCACTTGGTCCACTTCACTCCAAATTACTGCTTGCCACAGCAGGCAATGAAACCCTCAGGATGAACCGGCTGCCTTTGCCCGGTGCGCTTTGAATCTCCATCTCTCCACCAACAACGGCCAGGCGTTCCTGAACACTGAAAAGGCCGAAGCCGGCCGAACGACTCGGTTTGGTTTCAAACTGCGAGGCGTCGAAACCGACGCCATCATCTGCGACGGTCACTTCAATCCGGTTATTGACCTGCTTGATCCGGACGCTCGCTGTGGAGACGCCGGCATGCTTCACCACGTTGAAGAGCAACTCCCGGGCGGCTTGAAAAAGTAAAATCGTCAGGTCATTTGGCGGCGAGTCAATCGGTCCATCGGTCGAGAAACAGACATTAAGACCGTGTTGTTGCTGCATCCATTTCGCAAGCCACTCAAGGGCGGGAATCAGGCCGCCATGGTGCAGGACCGGAGGGTAGAGCTCGGCTGTAAGAGAGCGAGAGGCTTCGATGGACTCGGTCAACAGCGATGAAATCTGTTTGACCTGGGCGCGGATTTTCTGATCCTCGATTGCGGACTCAAGTGCGGCGACTCGCAACTTGGCGCCAACCAGCAACTGCTGAAGCCCGTCATGAAGAACATGGGCGAGGCGCTGACGCTCTCGCTGTTCTGCCAAAGTCAACTCGGAAGCAAGGGCGCGCAGTTGCCTGGTTCGTTCGCGGAGAATCTCTTCGGCAGTCGTTCGCCGGTCTACTTCTTCGCGCAATGATTCGACGGTTCTCGCCAATTCGGCCGTTCGTTCGCTGACCCGTCGTTCCAGATCCCGATTCAGTTCTTCAATCGCCTGGATGGCTGCCAAGCGCTCGGTAATATCGCGGAACACCATGACAGCGCCCACTGGCTGCCCTCCCTCAATGATCGGGGCGGTCGTAAACTCTACACGGAAATAGGTGCCATCTTTTCTAATGAAACAATCATTCGTCGCACTGTGCGCTTTTCCGGTACGCAAGGTGGCCAACACTGGGCAATCGGCTTCAGGGTATGGATTTCCGCACGTCAGGGAGTGGTGAAAGGTTTCGTGTGCGTTACGACCAATCAATTCGTCCGGCGCCCACCCGATGAGTTCAGCTGCAAAAGGATTTAGAAAGGTGATGTTCCCGTCCGGGTCGATGCCGCAAATTCCCTCCCCGACCGAACGTAGAATCAACTGGCTGCGAGTAGTCTCCTTGGCCAGTTCGGCCGTCCTTTCCTTGACCAACTCCTCGAGGTAGTCTCGGTGCCGGCTTAGCTCCTGCTCAGTATGGAGACGCTCTAACGCGGTACCTGCCAGACCGGCAACCGCGAGGTAAGTGTTGAGCAGATCGTTCGGCAGGGGATCGGCGTTGCCATGACCGATCAACATCACCTGTTCCGGATGGTATTGTTCGAAGATCGGCAAAAATACTGTCATTGACGCGGGTGGGCCGGTGACGGGAAAGCAAGCGAGAAACCCGCTTTCGATGACATCCACGACCAGATCCCGTAAATCCACAGGAAGATCCGACGCGGCGAAAGGAACGCCCGGAGTGCAATGATGAACTAAGATCCCGCCGTCTGCGTCGGCTTGTGCGAAAGCGACCCACTCAGCCGGAAAGTAAGTGACTAGGAGCTTGCCCAAATGATTCCAAATATCCTGCTGTGTCTTCAGTCGGGCGATATACTGGGCCGATTTGATGAACGCTTCCAGGATTTGCGACCCTCCGTATTCCTTGCTGTTCATCTCATCACGCCCTCATTGACTCCAGGTATAAACTCTCAAGGAATTGTACTTCGAAGTCGGGCAATAAACCGAGGTTTATCGTTGTCGCCCTCGAGCGAAGCATCGCGAGGCCCGAGGCAGCCTGATCCGCCGCCAACAAAATCCGCTCACACCCTGTTAAAGCAATGTTCCCGCATAGTTCCACAATCGTCGGCGACGTTTGGGGCAACAGGCCGATTGCCTGCGCATTCCTGATATCAAGCTCGGTCCCGAAAGCGCCCCCGATGCATATTCGCCTCAGGTCGCCAGCGTTCATCCGGGCCGCAGCCAGTACCGTCCTGATCCCCAGCCCGATCGCAGCTTTCCCGCGTTGAAACATATCGACATCCCGACTCATCAAGCGTAACGGAGGTGCATTCTTCCTGGGAACCGGAAACCCATCGGGACGCGAGCGCGTGAATTTCCCAGTCGGGGTCAGTTCCCCTTTTGCCAGGAGGCAAGCGATCAGGTCTATCATGCCGGTCCCGCACAAACCTTTCGCCTCACCTCCACCGATGACGCTGTACTCCAGTTCCGCTGAACCCGGGCGGAAGCTTACCTGGTGTATCGCGCCAATGCCGGCCGGTATTCCGCAATGAGTCGCACTACTTTCGAAAGCTGGGCCGCCTGCCGCTGACGTAACCCACAGTGTGGTGCCATCCCACAATGCGATTTCCGAGTTGGTTCCGACGTCGATCAGAAGACTCCCGGGTTCTTCTGTCAAACGGGTGGCAAGAACACCGGCAAGCAAATCGGATCCTACAAAGCCCGCCAACGGCGGAATGACTGCGAATTTTGCGCTTGATGGAATCCCGAGCACCCCCGACCAGGCCTGAAAGCTGCTCCGAGCCCGTTCCAAGGGTTCGGACCAGGTATAGGAGCGCAACAGCCCCGGACTGGGAGTCTCGGTCAGAAGCGCAATCATGGCTGTGTTTCCGACAATAACCACCTTGGAAACCCGCGCGGGTCCGAACCCGTCACTCTCACAGACAGGCAAAAGCGCCTCGTTCAGGGCGTGCAGAACGATTCTGGCAATGCTTCGCGAACGTCGAGGCGATTCCTTCGCCGCCAGGAGCCGGGTGATGACATCAGCGCCGTATTGTGTTTGCGGGTTTGCTCCAACCCGACTGAACACCCGAGCACGGCGCTTCAAGTCCCACGCAGTGACACTGATGTGAGTTGTTCCAAGATCAACAGCCAGTCCGTATGTTGCCTCTGCTTCGCCCCAGTCTGACTCTGACGCAAGTTGTGAAGGCATGCACCGAAGGTGAGCCGGCGGTATTTCTCTCCAGTTCGACTCCTCCCCGGGGTTGATAATCCG
>DAOTAI010000011.1:0-26250 GCA_035593865.1 Acidobacteriota bacterium | reverse complement strand
ACAGAGTGCCGTCCCCGGTGCAGAGTTTCGCCAATAGCAAAATGGGTGTCGTGATACAGATTCGCCCCGGTCGAAACAATCCAATCGACAAATCCACGCTCGATCAAGGGGATGAGGCAGGAGATTCCAATTCCCGCTGGTGTTAGAGCGCCCGTAAGACTGATGCCGACGGTCACATCTTCTTCCAGCATCTTCGAAGTGAAAAGGTGACACGCCTCTCGGAGTCGAGCCGCGTTGTACGCCTCGAAAACGGAATCCACCAGATCAGTTATGGACGTTTGTTCACTAATTGGCTTGGGATTGATAATTCTACCCGAAAGGTAATCAGTGCTGCTCATCTTCACCTCGTGTTTCAGGATCTCATTTCTACTAAACCATTCATGTAAATGTAACTATAAGGGCATTAGTAGTTTGATACAACAGATCCGGGTTCTGGTGGCGGTTCTTGCTGTTGAACACGGGACAACACTTTCAACTATGCTTCAACTTTCAACGGTTGGGGGCTTTGAACTAAAATCTGCGCATGGGACAACTGTATCCGTTCAGAGCGTTTCGATACTCCTCCAGCCACGTTCCGAATATCGCGGAGGTCGTTACTCAACCTTACGACAAGATTACTCCTGACATGCAGGCTCGTTACCTGGACCGTCACCCCCTCAATATGGTTAGAGTGATCAAGAATGCCGACTACCGCGAAGCGGGCCGATTTTTGAACGACTGGATTCAAAGAGGCGCGCTGCAACGCGACTCCGTCCCCGCGTTTTACCCTTATGAACAAGTATTCGAGTATGAGGGGCAAGAGGAGCGACGGCTGGGATTCATCGGCCTGATTTCGCTTCAGGATTCAACCCTGGCTATTAAGGGACACGAGAACATCCTCAAGGCGCCACTCGAAGATCGACTGAACCTCATTCGAGAGACGGAATCAAACGAAGGCCTCATTTTCACGTTATACGCGGACGACAGTCTCACTGTCGACCGAATATTAGCCGAGACCGCTGCCACCTGTCCGCCACTCGTCAGTCTGAAAGACGAGTACGGCGTGGGACATCGCCTATGGGCCATCACCGATCCCGCGTTGCAGGCAACTATGATAACCGCCATCCAGAATTTGCCCATTTATATCGCAGACGGACATCACCGGTTTCAGACCTCGGTGTTGTTTTGTGATGAATGCCGGCAGAAGGGGTGGCGCCCTGCCGCAGTCGAGAGCTTTGATAAGCGGATGATTGCCCTGTTTAATATGAGAGCGCCTGGTCTGCGAATTCTCCCCACTCATCGAGGCATACACAACGTGGATGGATTCGACCGCGCTCGGTTTCTGTCCGAACTTCAGAGGTTTTTCGTGGTCCGGCAGGTTGAATCCTGGCCGGAATTAGCACAAGCCATGAAGCGCGGTGATGCCTGCCTCGGACTCATGGTGAACGAGCCGGTGAGCTTCTTTTTGCTCGAACTGCGGAGCGAGGCAATGTCAGATCCCGCTTTTCTGCCCGGCATTGAATCGCCCACCCGGGAACTGAATGTGACTCTGCTTCACGAGGGCATACTGCGACCGTACCTGGGCATCGGACCTGAAGAACTGGCATCACAGAAGTATGTCGACTATTTCCGGGACGCCGAAGAGTTGCTTTCAGGGATCCAGACAGCGCGCTATCAGCTTGGCTTCATCCTCAACCCCACTACGCTTGAACAGGTCCGCCTGGTCTCTGAAAAGGGCGAGAAGATGCCCCAGAAATCGACAGATTTCTATCCCAAGCTGCTTACGGGGCTTGCCATCATGAAGATGGAGATCCAGAAAGACTGAAAACTCTTCGTGCTAGCATATCCGTATGGATCGTACTGCGATCAGCCGAGTTGTGATTCTAGTCGGGCTCTTATTGTCGTCGGGCCTTTTCGCTCAACCGAGGCTTCAACTCGAAAAACCCTACGGCTATCAGGTTGGCGACAAGATAGACGCGGATCTCACTCTCCTCGACAAAGACCTGCAACCGCACAGCCTACTGTCGTTGATTGAACCGCAAACCAAAATCCTGGTTCTAGTGGGTTTTGGAGGCGCCGACGCCCGCGAGCCGCAGTCGGAATCCGGCAATCCTCTCTGGTGTAAGGATAGTTTCGACGACCTCCCTCTTCAGCGTGATCTGGTCGCAGCTTTCCGCCAAGCTCCGGTCCAGTTCATTGGAGTCGCGGTGCCACCCGTCTATAATCCCGGCTTGTATGGGTACAGCGAGGATGCCTTCCTGGGCTTTCCAGAGACATCCCCGGAATTTCTCGAGAATGCCAAACGCTTCATCGCCTTGACCGAGGAACAGGTCAGTCGGAGATTGATCCCGTTCCCGCAAGTATTCTACGACCTTAAGTTTCGACTGGCCGATCGGCCGCCGGCCGACCCTGGACCAGGATATGGGAAGGTCTATCGGTGGCAGGGCAAACTCAGGTGGCATTTAGACCCGCGGAAATACGGACTGCCCATCATCTGGCTAATCGGTCCCGAAGGAGAGATCCTCCAGCCACCGTTTTTTTCCAACGACTACGATTCTGATCCGCCGTCGATCATGTATCAGTTCTCGGACGTGAAAACGGCAATAGAAAAGCATCTGGCACATCTGAGCGAGAAATAATCCGGTGTACCGCCCGTCCTTGGAACAGGGACAGGTGTCAGGGCTTTCGAACACTCTCCGGATCAAGCTTGTGCCCTTCCTCGGCAAACCATTCCATCTGACTCAGAATACCTCTCAGAATCCGTATATCTCGCGGTGTGAGGTCGGCCCGGCCCAGAAATCGCCGCACCGAGTCCATGATGTGACCAGGATTGCTGGAACTGAGGAAACCGATCCTGACAAGGGTCCTCTCCATGTGTCGGAACATCTCCTCACGCTCCCTGTGAGTCGCTAGAACCATGTGTGGATTGAGATCCTGGCCCGAATAGTTGTAGATCTCGTAGGCGATGATCATGACCGCCTGGGCCAGGTTCAGGACCGGATATGCAGGATGAGCGGGGATCGTGACAAGATACTGGCACCGGGCAAGATGCTCATCGCTCAGGCCGCGCTTTTCCGACCCGAACACAATCGCAACACGCTGCGAGCATGCGTACTCATGAACGAGGCGTGCTATTTCCCGAGGAGAATAGAGTCTTTGCCTGGTTACGCGCTCTCGTATGGAGCTTGTTCCGATGACGACATTCTCGTCCGCCAGGGCTTCTTCCAGTGAATCGAAAATCGTTGCGCCTGTGACAAGATCAACCGCTTTCCCGGCCATTTTCAAACACTCTGAGGAAAGGACGCCCCGAGGATTGACGAGTTTGAGGCAAGAGAGCCCCATCGTGCTCATTGCCCGGGCAGCCGCTCCGATGTTACCGGGTTGTATCGTATCTACCAGGACGACGGAGATCCGCCCGACTGCTGGGGGTTGCTGATCAACGGTTGACGGTTGTTGCATGGACGATTTTGCGATTACCGGAGCGAAGCGAGGCTTGCAGGGTGCGCATGACGCGCACGCCTGTCATCCGCGTCTTCCGCGGGTGTCCGGGTTCCGCGGACTGGGCGGATGACTCGGCCCCCCACGGTTGAGCAAATGGCGCGCGCGGATCACATTGGCGTGACCAATTCGGTTCACTTTTCCAGGAGCCGGGTAACTGCCGCCTTAATGCGTCCCAGTCCTTCACGCAGATTGTCCATCGACGTCGCGTACGAGATGCGGATGTACCCGTCCATACCGAAGGCCGAACCAGGAACCGTCGCTACGCGGGCCTCCTGAATGAGAAAGCGCGCAAATTCCTGCGAATCGGGAATTCCTGAAGCCTTCAGACAACCTGTTACGTTGGGGAACACATAAAAAGCGCCTTCGGGCTGCGCGCAGCTGAATCCGGGAATCTCTGAGATGACGCCAAGCACGTATTCTCTTCGCCGACGGTATTCCTCCTGCATTCCTTTAACCAGCGCGGGGTCGCTGTTAATGGCCGCAAGTGCCGCCTTCTGCGCGACCGAAGTGGGATTGCCTGAGGCGTGGCTCTGAAACTCGCCGATCTTGTCTATCAGGGCTTTGGAGCCAAGGGTGTAGCCTATCCGCCATCCGGTCATGGAGTAGGTCTTCGACACCGAACCGATGATCGCGTAGAAGTCATCAGACGACTTCACAAAAGACGCCAGCGACTGGTGCTTGCTTTGACCGTAGGTGAAGTACTCGTAAGTCTCATCGAAGAGCAGGAACAGGTTGCGGCGCCGCCCGATTTCCGCAAGCTGCTCTATTTTGTCCCCAGGAATCACGGCTCCCGTAGGGTTGTTCGGCGTGTTGATAATCAGTCCTCGAGTGCTTGGCCCAATTGCCGCTTCAACAGCCGAGGGTTCCAGGATAAATCCCTGCTCCTCGGTGGTTATCAGATCTATCGGCCGCGCACCGGTCATCTTGACCACTTCGGGAAAGGTCACCCAATAAGGCGCGGGAACGAGCACCTCGTCACCGTCTTCGAAGACCGCCATGCAGACACTGTAAATCGAGTGCTTGGCGCCGGAATTGATAACAACATTGGCCGGTGTGAAATCGGTTCCCCATTCCCGGTTGTACTTGTCTGCAATCGCTTGCCGCAATTCGAGGATACCCGAACTGGCAGTGTATTTCGTGAAATCAGCATTTATGGCATCGATTCCGGCCTGCTTGATCGGCGCCGGGGTTGGAAAGTCAGGCTCCCCCGGACCGAAGTCGATTACATCGATCCCTTGCTTTTTCAGCCGTTGTGCTTCCTGCATGACCGCGATGGTCGGCGATGCGCAAATTCCCGATAGTCTCTTGGCAAGTTTCATAGGTGGCAATTATAGGATGACAAATAACAGGAATGACAATGATTTCTGCCCAATCCTTTCGCGGACGGTTAAGTCGCTTGAAATTGTTGGCGCAGGCGTCGGCGTGCATCTTCAACGTCTTTCTGCACCTTTTCGGCGTCTTTTCCGGTTATCATTGCCACTTCCACTGGATCGAACCCTTCCAATACGCAAAGAACAAAGGATTCGCGAATTTTCCGCGGCAAACGAGCGATCGCTTTGTGCAGTTCCTGCTCTGTTTCCTCCACTTCCATCAGGAGCTCAGGGTTCCCACCGGAACGGTCACTGAGAAGATCCTCGAGTTTCAAAGACTCGTCGGGCTGGTAGAAATCAAAAATCTCATCGTCCCACTGAGGCTTGTTTGCCGCCGCATCCTCTATGTGAGACGATTCCCGATCCAGAGCCTCCAGACGCCGCTCTATCTGCTCGCGCGCAACCTGGTACATCCACCGCTCCATCGGCATAGCGGGGGGCTTGGTCTTCACCTGAGAAGTCATTAACAGGAAGACCTCGTCAACCACGGCCTCAGGCTGGATGATCCCGGGCGGGATATTGTCGGTAATAGACCTGTGAAAGAGTTCGCGTCGCACGTAGTTCTGAATCTTGTCGAGGTTCTGGTTGATCAGGTTTTCAAAACCACGGACGCTCTCAGTCCTGTTCTCCGGCGAAGCCTGCGGCTGGCGCTGCCAGAATTGCTCGCGGTTCAGCTGGCTTTTGAATTTCTTAATCTTGCGCAGCAACTCATCAAAACTCGCCTGGACGCTTCCGATTGGATTGTCGGCGATTTCTTCGACCCGTATGGCGGTCTGCGGAATTGTAAGGACCAATGAGGTCTGATATTGGCTTCCGCGCGGAATTCTCTCCAGCATAACGCTAAGATCGAGCGCATCCCCCGCAAACGTTGGCAAGATCTTCTTTACTTTCTGGGCTTTCTTCTCAATCAAACGTTGAATGTTCTGAGGGATATCGAAATTGCGATGCTGAATCTTCAGGTTCATAACCCGATTATATGATCGGGGATATAGTGGAGCAAATCAGGGGAGAACCGGCCCGGGAACCATTACGACCCGATCAGACGGTGCTTCTTGACCGGGCTGCGCCGCCGAGTACTGCCGTCAGGGCTATTCCCGAGTATCCCGGGTGCCCGCCACCAGGCGAAGCGGCCAACCAGTGTCAGCCGGCGGATCAGAATCGCCCGTGTAACTGCCCTTGAAGACAGGCCGGCGGAGGAAACGATCAAAGGAAGTGAAATCAGAATCGTTCTGATCCTCCTTGAGGAGCCGGAGAACGCGATTCATCTTTGCATCAAGATCGTCGATGTAATGAAGAACCAAAGCCTCAGCGGTTTTCGGCTGTTTGGGCGAGCCCCACTCCAGTTGCCCCTGATGGCTAAGGATCAGGTGTTCCAAGTGCACGAGAAGATCAGCCGGAAAATCAGGAATCTTGCGCGCTTCTTCAAGCAGGATATCCCGACCGAGCACAACGTGCCCTATCAGAATTCCCTTCGTGGTGTAAGTCGGGTTTTTCGGGTTCCCAAGTTCTTCGAGCTTCCCGATATCATGCAAGACCGCGCCTGCCACCAGAAGATCTCTATCCAACGAGGGATACTTAGAGGCGAAGAAAAGGGCGCTCTCGAGTACAGAGAGCACGTGCTCGAGGAATCCGCCCCAGTAGTTGTGATGAATCTCGGTTCCGGCCGGAAAGCTTCTGATCTTCTCCCGATTGTTTTCGAGGACGGACCGTAACAGCTGGAGAATGCAGGGTCTACGGCAGTTTTCAGTTATGAGGGAGTGCAGCCGGTCCCACATTTCGTCGATATCATATTCGGTTGTGCGGATTACCTCAGACTCGGCGAATCCCTGCGCCTGATCGCCAGGGGTGACCTTCCTGATGCGTTCAACTATCAACTGGCGACTTCCATTGTAAATTTGTACCCGGCCCTTGTACTTGATGAAGTCACCCGCCTGCAGCTCTTCACGCAAGACATCGACGTCGTCCCAGACCTTCGCGGCAATCTCACCCGTTCGGTCTGCAAGCACCAACTCCAGGTACGGCTCGCCGTTGCGCTTAGACTTGACCTGCTTCGATCTGATCGAGGAGAAAGAAACCACACTCTCGTTTTCCTTCAAGTCCCTGATGTATTTCATCTGGAACGAGAAAATAGCAGAATCCCCTGACAAGCCGGGTCTTTGCGGGCGGTCAGAAGCCGAAGGTGCTACAATGACCGCATGCAAGTGCTGCCCTTGGCGGTAGCTTCTCCAGCCCAACTCCAACCGGTCTTTTCCGAGGAACTTCACGATTGGCGTACTCAACTCCATTGGGACTACGGGGCGGCGGCCAGCCTGATTAAACGACACGTCAACTGCCGAACGCTGCCCGGATTCTTCCTGGTCGAAAATTCCCGTGCGGTCGGCTACTGCTATTACGTGATCGCACCCCCGATGGGTTATCTCGGCAATGTTTTCGTCATGCGCGAATTTGCCTCGATTGCCTCATACGAGCTCCTCCTCTCCCATGCTGTCCGGGTGCTGCAAAACCACCGTGAAGTACAACGAATTGAGAGCCAGGTTTTCGGCTTTAACTGCGATGTCAGCCCTATTCTTCGACGCCAGGGGTTCGATGCCCTTCTCCGCTACTTCATGAAGCTCGAACTGGACGACGCGAAGGTTGCCGAAGAAAGTCGAGCGCTTTCCCCGGACTTCCGTATAGTCTCCTGGCAACGTGGATACTTCCTGCCTGCCGCCGAAGCGATCTATGACAGCTACATCGATTCTCCTGACCGGGCCATGTGTCACGACTATCAGTCCCGCGAGGGTTGCATTCGCTTTTTACGCAACCTGATTGAAAATCCCGGGTGTGGCAACTTCTCGCCCGAAACAAGCAGTATTGGTCTGGACGCGGAGGGTCGGGTATCAGGAGTTCTGGTAACGTCAATTATCAGCGACGGAACCGGGATGATTCCGCAGATCTCGATTCGCCGGGAGGCCCAGGGCAAGGGGCTGGGAACAGCGCTTCTCACGAGATATTTCAAAGCCGCCCGGGAACGAGGACTGCAACGGATCAGTCTGTCAGTCTCCGCACAAAACGAAAGAGCACATCGTTTGTACTCGCGGCTGGGATTTACCGAGCTAAAAGAGTTTTACGCCTACATTTGGAACCGGGGCAGGGCGCCTCAGGACTAAGAAGCGGGATCCCGAACACCCGGCGCATAGGCGCTTATCGAGGGGCCTCCGCTGGCAGCGGGCCAAGGGCAAGGGCCAAATGGGAGGGATCAAAAGTTCGTAGTACCGGCTTTAGCCGGGCAGTTGCCCAGCGGACAATTGTTGCTATCTGGCCGGTGCTACATATAGGGAAGGCTTCACAAAATAGGTTCTTTCAAAAAGAGATCGGTCCTGGCCCTAACTAATGCTTCGCCAGCGTCCCGATTTCGACCATTTGGACTTTTCTCTACTGACTGGAGGTCCCTCAGGACCGACACGTGACAGGCAGTTGAGCCCAAGCGGCAAAAGGGGACTTTTGCCGGCAGACACTGACAGGAGGAGGCGGTGTAGGAGTTCACGTGCCGGTCCTACGGACCTGGGTCTTTAGCCTGGTCTTTAGCCTTCGGTGGGTTTCTACAAACGTGTCGGTCCTGACGGACCTCAGTCTGTTTTCAACGCGGGTCTTCCATCCGACTTACGGTGTTGCGCAGCGTTCCGATTTTCTCGATTGTGACTTCGACAACATCGCCGGGAGCCAGGAAGACGGGCGGGTTTCGAAAGACGCCAACACCTGCAGGAGTGCCCGTATAGATCAAGTCGCCCGTTTCCAAGGTTATCGCCTGCGAGATGTACGAAACCAGCTTGTAGCAGTTGAAGACCATCTCCCCGGTATTTGAGGACTGCTGTACTCGGCCGTTCAGTTCGAGGCGGATCGCGAGATTATGGGGGTCGCCTATTTCATCGCTTGTTACCAGGAAGGGTCCGCAAGGTGCAAAGGTGTCACACGACTTACCTCGCACCCACTGTTTGTCCGAGAACTGCAGGTCTCGCGCGCTAACGTCGTTTCCTATGGTGTAACCGGCAATCATTTCCCGTGCCTCAATCTCGCTGAACCCCCGACCCGTCTTGCCAATGACAACGCACAGCTCAGCCTCGACATCCACTTTTTGGCTGATTGCGGGGAGCTTGATTACTCCTTCGTGGCCGATGATTGCCGTCGGAAACTTGGCAAAAATCAGGGGCGCCTGAGGCAGGGGCGTACCTTGTTCTGCGGCATGGTCTCGGTAGTTGAGACCAATCGCAATGATCTTGCCCGGATTCGGAATCGGAGGCAACAACCGGATCGCGGAAATATCGTGAAGCAGACCATCCCCTGGCGGCTCTCGATCCTGCAGTAACTGCCGTAATCTGCCGGTCACTTCGCCTGCCACCGTGCCAAAGCTCAGCCAAGTCTTCAAATCACCGACATCAAGCAAGGGTACCGGCACATCGGTAAGGAGCCTGTCTCTGACGGCTGCCCGAAGCGCAGCCGGGATGTCGACTATTCGATCCTGATCGAGTTGGAAACCAAAACGCGACAGGCCTTCGGCGGTACGAAAGGAGCACAGTTTCATCGATCGCCGCCCATCTGATTCACCGCGGACCTCTGGTCGGCGCGCTCCTGCAACCGAAGCGTCTGGCCCGGATAAATGAGCTGTCCATGCCGGAGGTTGTTCCACCTGAGAAGATCCCGGACTGACACCCCATAGCGTTGTGCGATCGACGAAAGAGTGTCGCCCCTGCGGACCACGTGGCGGGAAGTCGACCTCGGAGGTGCTTTGACAGTGGTCTTAGCCGCGAAAGCACGGCCCTCGTCTCTCCATCCGGCGGCGGGAATAATCAAGTCCTGATTGATCTGCAGCCGGTTGACTCTCTTTAGGCCGTTGACCTGCGCAATCGCCTCAACCGAGGTACGGTACCGGCGTGCAATCGCGCTGAGAGTTTCCCCTTTTTTCACTCGATGGTGCTCAAATTGGAGTCTTTGATCAGCGGGCAGTTCCGCGAGTTTCGCCCGCACATGCTCACCCTTGCCGACTGGAACCTTCAGCGCGTAGCCGTTCGGATCCGATGGAGTGATTCTCCATTTCAGCTCTGGATTCAGATCTCGCAGCTCTTCGAGAGTGGTCCCCGCCGTCTCGGCAACCACTTTCAGATCGACCTGGAATTCCAATGGCACCAAGTCGAATTCCAAGGGGCGTTCGGGAACAACATCAAAGCCGTAACGTTCGGGATTCTTGAAAATAATCAGGGCCGCCAGAATGGAAGGGACATGATTGATGGTTTCACGCGGCAAAAGCCTTCGCTCTGCCATTGTCCAGTAGTCCATCTGCCCATTCCTTCGGAGAATCCTTTCGATCCTTCCCGGGCCCACATTGTAGGCGGCCAGCACGAGGTGCCAGTCGTTGAAGGTCTCATACAGAGTCTTCATGTACCGAGCCGCCGCCCGAGTTGATTTCAAAACGTCGTGCCTTTCATCGATCCACCAGTCCTGCCGCAACTGATACAGCCGGGCAGTCCCTGCCATAAACTGCCACAATCCGATAGCACGAGCGCGGGACCGGGCGCGAGGATTAAAGAGGCTCTCCACATGAGCGACATAAGCCAGATCAAGAGGGATTCCCTCTTCCTCGAACGTCTCACGAAAGATTTTCAGGTATTTGCCGGAGCGCCTGAGCCCCTCTTCCATGATCCGACGCCCGCGGTTCTGGTAGTAATTCAGGAACTTAACCACTTTATCGTTCAGGACCACCGGAATGTCGAATTTGGTCTCGAGTAGATCCTGGCTGACCAGTTCCTTGAGGTGAGGGTCGACTTCTATCGAATACAGGTTAAGTTCGGAAATTTCGTCGAGCGGGGTAGGTTCTTCTTCGGGCGGCAGGGGGGAAGCAGCCATGAGAATCCGGAGTTCCTGAGCGTGGATATCAGCAAGGAGAGTGTAGTAAGCCTGCTCCAGCCGAGGGTTTTCGTAAAAGTCGAGCCCCGAATTCTTCAGATGATCAAGGGCCAGTTGGAATGATCGCCGCGCTTCTTCGGTTCGCCCTTCTTCGCAGAGCAGCTTGCCCTCGTCAAACAGCTCCCGGGCTTCGACAATCAGGCGGTTGATTACCTCGTCCTGTGGAGGAGGAGGCGGCGGCGAAACCACCACCGGCGGCGGAATGTCTTCAATATCGGCTGATACCTCGGCAGCCGGCGTATCAACCGCGGTCGCCGGCGCCGGCTTCAAGACATTGCCGGTTATTGAGTTTTTAGACCCACAACTTACAACAAGGAGCCCCAGCCCGAAATACATCACCAGGCGGGCAAGCCAATATCTCTGCTCCACGCTCACCCCGCTTGAAAAACGCCTGCCTAGTGTAAATACCTCTATCTTTGCCTGGCAAGACTATTTTCGGCAAGTAACTGAGCTCTGGGCAAAAGCTCAATAGCTTTCTGAACTTGCTGGTCCATCTCGAGCGCGACCCTGTAACCCTCCCGGTCGCTCTCGAAGACTAAAAGGAAAAGTTCCTGTTTTAGACGATTTCTGACCAGGTCGAGGTGTTCCTCGAAACTCTCATCGGAAAAGGCGACCTTCTTTTCTCGCAAGTAATCTTTAAACAGCAGCAGAGTCTGGTCGCTTATTTCCAACTTGTCCCGGAGTTCCTTTTTCTCGTCGGGTGATAGACCGGCAACCGAGTACTGGTACTTCACATCCGATTTGATTTCCCCGCTGGTTAGCTTAACGACGAACTCGTAGAACAGATTACGTCGATCGATAAGTCGGCTCAGTTTATCGGTCCGTTGTGCGACTTCGTAGTCGGGAGTAATTCCCCCTCCGCCATAGACGGTCCGACCGCCATCCGTCTGCTTTTCCTCGCGGTTCTTAGGCTCGGCCTTGGCTCGGCTGTAGAAGTAATCGTAAAAGCCGTTGGAGTAATCCCTCTGGATCAGCCGATCAGCCGGCGTATAGTATCGACCGGTGGTCAATGCCAGCCCTCTTCGACCTTGGTCGAGCGGATAAATCGTCTGTACAAGCGCCTTTCCAAAACTCGTCTCTCCAACGATCAGGGCCCGGTCATGATCCTGCAGGGCACCTGCCACAATCTCGCTGGCGCTGGCGCTGTTCTGGTTAATGAGCACCACCATCGGGTACATGTACTTTCTTCCCCGCGGCGCCCGGTACTGGTGCGGCTCGCGTCCCTCGCGGCCTTTAGTGCTCACAATGACCTGATCTTTGGTCAGGAACCGATCGGCCACCTCAATCGCCTGACTCAGCGCACCACCCGGATTATCCCGAAGATCCAGAATCAGACCCTTTAGCGACGCCTCGTCAAGTTTTTTCAGAGCGTCATCCAATTCGTGACTAGTGGTTTCGGAAAACTTATCAAGGCGGATATACCCGATTCCCGGCGCAAGGTGAAACGCGTATTTGATGGTATAAAGAGGAATCTCATCGCGCTCCACGACCATTTCAAGCGGCGTGGGTTCACCCGGGCGTTCGACCGTAATGCGCACCTTAGTGCCTTTGGGGCCCTTCAGGTTTGGAATCACTTCTTCATTGACGTCCCAATCCTCGATCGACTGACCCTCAATCTTGGAGATAATGTCTCCAGCCTTCATCCCCACTTTGTAGGCTGGGGTGCCGGGCGCCGGCGGCTCCACAACCACAACGCGGCCACTGCCTGGCGATTCGGCGCGAATCGTAATACCTAGCCCGTAATACTTTCCCTGTTGCTCTTCCTGCAGTCTGCTGTAATCGGAAGTGGCGAAAAACGAACTGTGCGGGTCGAGTGTCCTGAGCAGCCCCCGGACCGACGACTCAATCAGTGTCTCCGACTTAACCGGTCGCACGTAATTGGTCTGAATCACGGCCAGCGCTTCCGTAAAGGTCTTCAATAGAGTATCGAGATCCTTCTCCTGGGGCGGCCCGGCATTGACTCTGTCTCCCAACCAGCCGCCTGCGAGCGCTGTGATGACAACTACGGTGGTGACGAAATAAGCCAATCGATTTCGCATCTGGTACCTCAAACTGGGGGCAAACTCCTGGAACGAAAATGTTCCCTCAAGTCTTACAGTATAACATCACTGACCCTGCAGCCTCCGTCCTCTTCCGGGAAACCTGCGGCAAACCGGTCATCGGAGCTCCCTGCCAGACTATCGGGGCGGAACAATGCGCCCAACTCGTTCGGCTTTGTGCTTTACTGAAAGAAAAGTCCCCGATTCGCTCGGTTGACTTGGCTCAAGGCCATAGAATACACTGAGTCCGCAAGGGAGCCGGCTATAAATGTGGAATATTGGTTTTCCTGAACTGGTTGTCATTTTTATCATTGCACTTCTGGTCTTTGGGCCGAGGAAGCTGCCGGAATTGGGAAAGACGCTGGGGAAGGGTTTGGCCGAGTTTAAACGGGCTTCCAATGAGCTGAAACGGACCTGGGAAGAAGAAGTGCGGGCCGAGGAAGAGGAGCTGAGGAAAATTCAACGCGACATCAACTCCGATTGACAGGAGACGCTGCTGAACAAGGACAGCCAGGCACAGGCCAGGGCCGGTTACAAATGCATTCATTCTCTCCCACCCAGTTTTCCCACTCTCTCAAGACTTGTTGATGAAGGATATAACCAAGCAACGTCAAGATGAAGAGACGGCGGCAGAGCCGATCGATCAAATCGCGGTTGACGAATCTCAGGGTCAAGGACTGCCTTCCCCTGCAGCTGAAGAAGGAAATCAGCCCGAGACTTCAGAGCAGGAGACTAATCTCGATGACGAGCCCGAGTCTTCCTTAGCCGGCTACTACGACGAACCGGCACCAGTGGAAGAGCCGCCGCCATCGGACGAGCCGAGCCCGGAACCGAGCGAGCATGACCCCGACTCGGCTGCTGAGGACACGGTAACAACAGAAGCCGCTTCTTCCCCCCCTCCCACACCGCCTGGTGCGAAGGATACAGTGGAGGAGGAAGAAGAAGACCCTGATAGTGATAGTGAGCTCGGTGCTCGAATGACGTTTCTGGAGCACTTGGACGAGCTGCGAAGGCGAATCCTGTACTGCATAATTGGTCTGGCTGTCGGATTCGCCGCCTGCTGGGTGTTTCGTGAGGAGATTTACAGTTTTATCCGATATCCGATCGATCAAGTCGTCGATAGATTGGTAATGACCAAGCCGACCGAGGCTTTCACGATTTACATGAGAGTCGCCTTCGTCGGCAGCATTTTCCTCACGTCCCCTTTCATACTCGTTCAAGTCTGGATGTTCATTGCTCCGGGACTGTACAGGCGAGAAAAACGGTTCGCGCTTCCCTTCCTTTTGTCATCCACAACGCTGTTTTTACTGGGTGCGACCTTCGCTTACTACATAGTGCTGCCCCCGGCGCTGCGCTTCCTGATCCTGGACTTCGGCGCCCAGTTCACCCCGATGATTACCGCCATGGACTATTTCAACCTGGTCCTGATGATCATCGTGGGAATGGGCGCTGTATTTCAACTCCCGGTCCTTATTGCGTTCCTCTCCATGTTCGGCTTGGTGACTCCGCGCTTCCTCTGGAAGAACTTCCGTTACGCTTTTCTATTGATCACCATCGCCGCCGCAATTGTCTCCCCGACAACCGATCCGTTTAATCTGCTGCTGTGGTCCGGGCCGATGGTCGTCCTCTACTTGATCGGAATTGTGGTCTCGTGGATATTCAAACGTCGACGGGAAAAACGGGAGGCAGCTGACAGTTAAAAGGCGAAGGCCGTGTTCAAGCGAAAGGCGTTGAAAAGTAACACGGCCTCCCTTTGGTCTTCTTCTCTATTCTTACTTCTCTATTCTTACCGAGCTGCCTGGGACTGCTGTTCGCTCTCGTCGTAGTCCTTCTTATAATCGGGCGCGACGTAGATGTAACTCTGAGAGCGGAGATCATCCAGGAACTCCTTTAGCTCAGGAGCCGCCTTCTGCTGATAGAGCACGTTCTGAATTATCGGTCGGACCTCGGCTAACGGCTTAACCTGGTTGTCTTTCTTGTTGATGAGCTTCACGATCTGAAAACCGTAATCGGTCTCGATCACGTCGCTCACTTCGCCCGGTTTCATGTCAAAGACGACAGCTTCCAGGGCTGACGCCATTGAACCCTTCTTGAAGACCCCGATATTCCCTCCGCGGGAAGCGGTTGGTCCTTCAGAATTGCGCTTGGCTTCCTCTTCGAAAGACGCGCCGTTTTTCAAGCGGGCCAAAACCTCCCCGGCCTTGCGGCGAACCTGGGCTTTGTCTTTGCCCTCGGTGAGGAACAAGATCTCTGCAAGCTCGACTTCGGCAGGTTCGGTGAATTTGTCCAGATTCTGCTTGTAGTAGGCCTCTATTTCCGGCGTCAGGAGCGTCAGTTTACTGTAGACAAACTGCTCGACCAAAGTTCGAATGATCATCTGCTGCTTGATTCGAGCACGATGCTGGTCCAGTGAAGACCCCTGTTGACGCAGAAGCTGGTCAAAAACCTCCATATCGGGAATGTTGTTCTCTTTTCGTATGGCCTCAAGAGCCGCAGCCACATCAACATCAATGTTGGCCGTTATTCCCAACTCCTCGGCTTTCTGCACCATTAACTTGTTCTCGATCATTGCTCGAAGCAATTCTCCCTGCCGCTTCTGTACCTCACGTTCAAGAACAGCGGGGTCGGTGAACTGCTGAGAGAGCTCGGCGCGGAGCATTTGCAGCTCTTTTTTGAAATCGGACAGCGTTATGATCTCGTTGTTCACTTTCGCGACGATCTCATCCAGTACAATCACGCTTCCGGCTGAGCTCGCCTGCGAAGCCGGACCCTGGCTTTGTCCTCGCTGACTGGGTTGGCTCTGGGCCTGCCCGGGGACCATACCAGCCTGAGCGCCGGCAACGTCGCCGGTCGCCAAAATCCCAAACCCGGCAAGAAGACCACCCGCAACCATGAGTTGCAGGAGCCGGGTCGCGGGCCGAACGCGATCGAAAAGGCGCCTTCCCTTAGCTGTCCTGGCCGCTTGTCTCCTGATGCTCGCCTTTCGCATCACTTTGCCTCCAATCAAACTGTAAATTCGGATCCAAGATCTCAACTGAGGAACGCGCGAGCAACTCCTCAACATACTTTTCCAGCTCGACGCGCTCAATCTGGGCCAACATCTTTTCGTAGATGTCGTGCTGCACCTCATGAAAGGCCTGGGTATGGCTGGGAATAAACTCCTCAACCATAAAGATGTGATAACCGTGCTCACTTCGGAAGACCTCACTAATCTCCCCAGGCTTTAGCCCAAAAACGACCTTCTCAAACTCCTCGGGCAGTTGGCCGCGCTCGAAGACTCCCAAGTCTCCTGAACGATCTGCAGTCAACCCCTTCGAATGCTGTCTAGCCATCTGTTTGAATCGCCTGAAGTCTCGCGGCCGTAGCTTCTTGCGCAGCTCGAGGGCCTCCTCTTCGGTCGTCGTTAGAATCTCAAGAACGTGCACCCTGTCATCTGCAACAAACTCGCCTTGGTGATCGCGGTAATAGCGCTCCATTTCGGCAGCTTCCAACTTGGGTGCACCGACCAGTTTCTGGCGAATGAACTTCTGAACAGTCAAGAGCTTACGAATATCATCCAGCTGTTGGCGCAGCTCCGGGTCATCCTTCTTGGGCAACGACCCGAAATGCTCGACAATCTCGTCGTCGCTCACCTCCACTCCCGCTTTGGCAGCAGCCTCTGCCAGCAACTGATCGATTACGAACTCTCGGAAGATCTCTTTCTCAGGCGCCGGTATCAGGTCATCTTCCAACGCAACTTCTTTCAATCGCAAGAACGTCTCAGAGGTCGATCTGTGCACCTCTCGACCGTTTATAATCGCGATTACTGGGTCGTTCGCCTCGTCGATTGCCGGCTCGTTGGCGGGCCTTCTGCAAGAAACGACGAGACCAACAAAAAGCATCAGAATGAAACTACCGGCTGAAACGCTGGCTCGTTGCTTGGATGACCACATAGGTGCGCTGGTTTGAACGTCGGGCTCAGGGCCGATGCCCCCTCAAAACTCGTCCCGGAACCTTGGATCGCCTATTTTAACATAGCGATTTCCTTCATGATGTCTTGGAGAGTCTGGAAGATGCTGGAGGACTGGCCTGGAGAGACCGACACCTCGAGCACACCTTCAGGCCGCAGTGAGAGCCGCGAATCGCTCCGCAGGAACTGGACGAGCCGTTCGGGGGATATCGGTGTATCCTCCCGGAACTTTATAAGCACCCGGCTGTTACGGCGATCGAGGGACAGGACACGAAGTTGTTGTGAAAGGAGGCGAAGCTTCGCATACTCGAACAGGTTCGCCACAGCCCTCGGGTATTTCCCGAAACGGTCCACCACCTCTTCCATCAGGTTTTTGATTTCATTTTCGTCACGCACGGACGACACGCGTTTGTACAGCCACAATCTCAGGTTTGCATCCGGGATGTAATGTTCTGGTATCTGTATGTCGTAACCCAGGTCGATGCTTGTCTGCACCTCTTCCACGGGCGCCTCGCCCTTTAGCTCGCGGATCGTCTGTTCAAGGAGCTTGACGTAAAGATCAAATCCCACTGCATTGATGTGGCCATGCTGCTCGCCTCCCAGCAGGTTTCCCGCTCCCCGGATCTCCAGGTCGAGCGCGGCGATACGGAAGCCCGCGCCTAAGTCGCTGAACTCCTTGATCGCTGCCAGTCTCTTACGAGCATCGTTCGTCAGCGTTTCTTCGGATGGGATCAGTAGGTAGGCATAAGCCCGGCGATTCGAGCGGCCGACACGTCCTCGCAACTGATAAAGCTGAGCCAGCCCGAACCGGTCCGCCTGGTTCACGATCAGGGTGTTAGCGCGTGGAATATCGAGTCCGTTCTCAATGATTGTTGTCGAAACCAGGACGTCATATTTGTAATTCACAAAGTCCAGCATCACTTCTTCGAGCTGGCTTTCACGCATCTGTCCGTGGCCAACCGCAACCCGAGCCTGAGGCACGGTTTCCTGGATCATGCTGGCGATCGAGTAAATCATGTCAATCGAATTGTGCAGGAATAAAACCTGTCCCTGGCGTTTCAGCTCGAGATCAATCGCACTACGAATGATGTTTCTACTGAATTTCACGACAACCGTCTGAATTGCCAGACGGTCCTTGGGTGGTGTCTCGATAATCGACAGATCACGCAACCCGATCAGTGACATGTTCAAGGTGCGAGGAATAGGCGTCGCAGATAAGGCCAAGACATCGACTTTTGTCTTCAGCTGTTTCAGACGTTCTTTTTGCCCGACTCCGAACCTCTGTTCTTCGTCGATCACCAAAAGACCCAGATCTTTGAACTTGACATCTTTCGAGAGAAGTCGGTGCGTTCCAATCAGGATATCGACCAGACCCAAAGACGTATCGCGCAGAACCTGCTGAATTTCCTGTCGCGTGCGAAAACGGCTGAGCATTTCGATGCGAACTGGAAACGCCTGGAACCTCTGTTTGAAAGTGTTGTAGTGCTGAAAGGCCAAAACCGTCGTGGGGGCCAGAACCGCAACCTGCTTACCGTCGTTCACTGCCTTAAAAGCAGCCCTCATTCCAACTTCGGTCTTGCCGTATCCGACGTCACCGCATACGAGCCGGTCCATTGGCCGGCTCGATTCCATATCTCGTTTCACATCCTGAATCGCGGCATACTGGTCCGGCGTCTCTTCAAATTCGAACGCTTCGTCAAACTCCTTCACTAACGCGTCGTCGGGAGAGAAAGCATAGCCTTCCGCCATTTCACGCCGGGCATATAGCTTCAGCAGATCTTCGGCCAGAGAGCGCATCGAGCTTTTGACGCGCGACTTAGTCTTTTCCCATGAGGTTCCGCCCAGTCGATCGAGACTGGGAGCAGTTTCCCCGGCGCCGCTGTATTTCTGGATCAAGTCAAGCCGGTCGATAGGAACATAGAGTTTGGCTTCGTCTCGGTAGGCCAGTTCGACGAATTCACGGACGTTTTCGTTGACCCCAATGCGCTTCAGGCCGCGGAAGACTCCCAGTCCATGATCCACATGAACCACGTAGTCTCCCACCTTCAGATCTCGAAAATCAGAGAGGAAAGCCGAGGGGACTTCGCCTCGAGGCGCCTTCCGCACTGCCGGGCGCAACTCGCTTTCCTCGAAAACATTGTCCTGGGTGAGAATGTGAAGACCCCACGACTCCGAGAAGAAGCCTTCCGACAACTTCCCTTGCATGACCGTCAGCCGTCTGTCGAGACATGCCTCGAAATCCCCTTCGTAGTAATCGACCGCGATCTCGTATTCCCGGAAAATATCGACTAAGCGATCCGCCAGACCTCTCGAACTGAGGACAAATACGATGCGATCGCCTTTGTCTTGCCAACGGGTTACGTCAGCCAACAGTTCCTGGATCCGTCCGTGGTATTTCCTCTCCAGATGGAAATCGAGGGAAGTCGGGCCAGCCTGTTCATCGATAAGTGAATTCACTCGATACAGCGGTTTGTCCGCCACCTGCCTCTCGAGCCAGGGAATGGAGAAAAACAGCCGGTCCGGCGGAAGAACAAGATCACCAGCCAGACGATGGTCCTCGTAATCCGTCTCAAATCCCGCCAGTAAGTCCTTCCAGTCTTTCATCACCTGATCGGGCGAAGACACAATGACGGACAGTGACGGGTTGTTCTCAGCCAGGTAATCAAACAGGCTGAAATTGTTACTCACAACCAACGGAAAGACATACTCGAACCCGTTGAAAAGCTCCAGATTCTCCGTAAACTGCAGCTTTTCACTCAGACTTTCGGCAAATCTTGGTTCATTCCAGAATTGGGGCGCCTGTTCGTGCCAGGCAAGGATCTCGCGCTCGGTGAGAGACCATTCCCGCATCGGGACAATGTCAATCTGAGGAACCAGGCCCGTCGACCGCTGTGTTGCCGGGTCGAAAGTTCGAATTGATTCAATCTCATCACCAAAAAACTCCAGGCGAACTGGAAGATTGGACGACGGGGAGAACAGGTCGACGATTCCGCCTCGCCAGGAGAACTCGCCCAGCGTAGTGACCGGGTCTTCGCGCACGTACCCGAGCTGGCGTAAACGCGTAAGGAGATGGTTCATTGGTATGAACCCTCCCACTTCGAGCTGCAGGCAGTTGTTTAGAAAGTCGGACGGCGAGGGCATGCGAGTGATAAGCGAAGAGACGCTGGTCACTACGAAACCCTGAAATCCTCGCAAAATCCTCCACAGCGCCGTCGCCCGCCTTTCCAGGATGTCCGGGTGAGGCGAAAGACCGCGGTAGGGGTCGGTTTCTGCGCCAGGCATGACCAACACGTGGTCCTTCTGCCCGGTTGGGAGAAAGAACGACAGGTCGCTTGCAAAGCTCTCGGCCTCCCGATTCGTCCGACAAACCCAGAGATAACATCCCCGCCGCTCCAGATACTGCCGGGAAAACACCAAGGCGGTATCAGCTTGATGGAGACCGTAAATGGAGCCCGGCTGAAGGTCGATGAGCGGAAGTGCCACGTGTCTTCTTTCAGCTGGTTCGCTGTGCTGTCGCTCGGATTCGATCAATGATTTTGCTCGTGGAGTATCCCGTTTCAAACGCTATTGAAATCACCTTTCCGCCGTGGGCCTCGACGGTTTCACGGCCGACAATCTGCTCGACCGGCCAGTCCCCGCCTTTGACCAGGACGTCGGGGAGAAGTTCCTGAATGATTTCGTAAGGAGTTTCCTCGTCAAACACGGTTACAAAGTCAACACATTGAAGTCCCGCTATGACTTCCGCCCGCTCCTCCTGGTTTTGAATCGGCCTTTCTGCTCCCTTGATCCGCCTTACAGAAGAGTCGCTGTTGAGAGCCACTACCAGGACATCCCCTTCAGCCCGGGCTTTCTCCAGATATCGAACATGGCCGGGATGGAGCAGGTCGAAACAACCATTCGTAAAGACAATCTTCTTGCCCTTTGATCGAAGATGCGCCAGTTCATCCTTCAGTTGCACGCGTGATCGGATCTTGGATCGAGATGAAACGGACATATTTTCGCAATGGTTTGGGATTCAGGGTTCTAAATTCAAGGGTTCCAGGATTGAAGCTAACGAGTGTCAGCGTTGCCCCGAGACGTCCGGGAAATCGCTGGTTCTCCCCCCAATTCGGCTCGGAAGCTTTCTCCTATTGCTTCGGCATATCGAGTAATCTCTTCTTCGTTCTCGCCTTCGACCATAATTCTAACCAACGGTTCAGTACCGGAGTATCGCACAAGCACGCGCCCCTTGTCGCCCAGCCGGCGCTCGACTTCCCGAATCCGCGACGCAATCGATTCTATAGTCAGAAAGTCTCTTTTCTCCCTAACCTGGACCGCCAGAATGACTTGGGGGAACTTCTTCAGCTGTTTCCTGAATTCACTCAACGGTTTCCCTTCTTCCAGCAACATCCGGGCTATTACGAGCGCTGTGAGGATTCCGTCGCCCGCCACAGTATGCTGGCGAATGATCACGTGCCCGGACTGTTCGCCCCCCAGGAAATGGCCCGAGCGAAGCATTTCTTCCAGTACATAACGGTCCCCAACCTTGGTGCGCACCATTCTGAGGCCGTGGTTACCGAGTGCGATTTCGAGCCCCATGTTGGCCATAACCGTAGTGACGACGCAGCCACTGTTGAGCAGGCCTCGCTGCTTGAAATAGCGACCCAGCATCAAGAGCATATGATCACCGTCAACCAGACAACCCTCCTCGTCACTCAGGATGACACGATCGCAGTCGCCATCCAGCGCGATTCCTAACGAAGCACGGGCTTCACTGGTCCGTCTCATCAAGAACTGGGGATGCAAGGCGCCGGAAAGCAGGTTAATGTTGTGGCCATCAGGACTCACGTTCATGGGCACGACCTCGGCGCCCAGTTCCGTGAAGACTCGCGGCCCGATGTGAAAGCCGGCGCCATTGGCACAATCGATGACCACTCTTAGTGGACTTAGAGATCGCCCCGATACCTGCTTCAAGAACTCCACATAGCGGCTTATTTGGGACTCTTCAAAAGTGCTGAGCTCACTTTCCCAGTCCGTGAACGTGCTTGCCGGCATGCGATAGACCTCGGAGTCCTCGGCTAGCAACTGTTCGATCTCGTCCTCTTTCCGGTCAGAAAGTTTGAGTCCCTCATGGGAGAAGATCTTGATTCCATTATCGTGATAAGGGTTATGAGAGGCCGAGACTACCAGTCCGGCATCAAAGGGTTGGCTGCGCGACAGGAAAGACACGCCTGGAGTGCTGATCACTCCAACCAGGTCGGGCTCGCCCCCTTCTGCCCGGATCGCCCGTTCGAGAACCCTTTGAATCCAGACGCCACTGGCGCGGGTGTCACGCCCGATCACGACTCTGCGAAGCCCAAGGCGAACCAGGGCGCGCCCCAACTTGAAGAGGGTCGAGGGGTCAAGGGGATATTCCCCGGCAACTGCACGAATTCCATCGGTTCCAAACAACCTGCCCATTATAAAAAGCTATCACTTTAAGGACCGCGAAACAGGTGGGACTCTTTTGAAGCAGCCGGGTAGCAGACGTAACGGTCCTACCTTTTTGAGGAGGAACTTTTCTTGTCGGTCGGTTCCGGTTCCTCGGGAACGACTGTGACTGTCACTGTGACGCTGGCTTGGCCGACCTGCCTGACTGGAGGTTCCGGAAGATGCAAATATACCTGACGACGGGTTGTTGCGGAGACACCGTCGATATTGAAGGGTTCGGTTAGAACGGCATCAATCTCCTTGATCTGAGATTCCGGGCCGACAATAGTAGCCGTCCCCGGCTCGATGGCGATTGCAGCCACCCGGTAACCGGGCGCCGGTTGACCAACTATCTGCGCTTCCACCACCACGGTCCGTTGTTGCACTCGCTCAAGAGTGATCGTCAGGCGCGAATTCAGCAGATTGACAATTTCAACACCCAGGGGCAGATTCACGACGTTCTTTTCGCTGAGAGGGATAGTCTGCGGTCCGGGGCGGGCGGCGCTGAGGTCCACAACGACAGCCAACTCGGGTTCCCCTGTTTGCACGCGCGGCCTTTCCGAACGGATGATTAGATCAACCTTCGTCGGGAAGTCCCCGCTTATCTCCAATCCCTCGGGAACATTGACAAAGACCACGGGCGCCGAGACGATCCTCTGGACCTCTTCCCGACCGGCAATTTGCATCCAGAACAAAAATGCGAGGAGCAGGGAGAGAGCTTTCAAACCTATATTGGAAAGGAAAAGACTGCGCAGGAATCTCACATCGCCTCCTGGCGTCGCGGACCTTCACTTCGTCGCTTGGCCGTTTTTTCAAACAACCCCTTTCCTCTCGCCTTCTCGGTCTGGCGCAAGTAATTAAGAAGGCCGGGGCCATCCATGTTACGAACCATTTTCCCTTCAAAGACAGCCGAGATGACTCCGGTTTCTTCGGAAATGACAATCGCAATCGCGTCGGATTCCTCAGTAATACCGATCGCGGCGCGGTGGCGGGTTCCGAGCTCGCTACTGACTGCCGGATCCAACGTCAGGGGCAGAAAGCAGGCGGCGGCGGCTATCCGGTCGTTTTGAATGATAACTGCACCGTCATGTAATGGAGTGTTCGGCGTAAAGATTGTCACGAGGAGGTCATAGGTGAGGGCAGCATCGATTTCAATGCCGTTTTCGATGTAGTTGCGCAGGCCAAACGTGCCTTCCAATACCATCAGTCCGCCGATGCCTCGGTTGGACAGCGTGGTAGCGGCAAGCACAATTTCCTCAAAGGCCTCGCGCCTGCGTCTTTGCCTCATACGGGTGAGGATGCTCCCTCGCCCCAACTCCGCCAAGCCCTTTCGTATCTCGTTCTGAAAGATGACGATCAGGGCAATGATGATGTACCCCGAGAAGTTGTCGAGCAGCCATTCAAGGGCGCGCAGATGTAGGAGGTGAGCAACATAGTACGAAGCTATGATGGAGAGGATGCCAACGGTGATGTACCATCCGCGCGTGCCGCGGACCAGAAGCAAAAGGTTGTAAATGATGACGGTGAGGATAAGAATGTCGAGGAGGTCAACCAACTGGATGCGGGAAAACAGGCCCCAGAGGTGATTTAACATTCAGCGACCCCTTCATTAAGGATCGCATCCGCCACTTGGAGTGCTTCCCGAACCTCAACCACATTATGCACCCGCACCATATGGGCGCCCCGAAGGGCCGCGGCCACACAAGCTGCGACAGTCGCTCCAGCCCGGCGGTCGACTCCCTGACCTGTGATCTTTCCGAGGAAGCTTTTGCGCGATGGGCCGACCAAAACGGGACGCCGAAAATCGGAGAGAAAAGACAGGCGGTTGAGAATAAGCAGATTGTCTTCGAAGGTCTTGCCGAATCCGATACCCGGATCCACGATCACTCTGTCGGGCCCCAGGCCCGCATTATCGGCATAGGCAACCGCCCAAGACAGATCGGCCCTGATGTCGGCCAGGATATCTCGGCTCGGCGGCAACTCCTGCATAATGTCCGGCATTCCTCTCATATGCATGAGGATGAGGCCTGCGCCGTACTCTTTGACCAGAACGGCCATTTCCGGCGCGAAGCGCAGTGCCGTGATATCGTTGATTACATCTGCGCCAAGGCGCAGGCACTCACGCGCCACTTCGGGTTTGTAGGTATCGATGGAGATAATGGCTGTTGTGTTCGGCCGTAGTCTCTCCAGTACGGGCGCGACACGGTCCAGCTCCTCGCTTGGCGAAACAGGACGGGCACCCGGACGCGAAGACTCACCTCCAAGGTCCAATAGGTCTGCTCCGGCTTCCAGCAGTTCGTAACAGTGAGAGATGGCGCTCGACGTATCGAGAAATTTGCCGCCATCCGAGAAGGAATCGGGAGTGATGTTAACCACTCCCATTATGCGGGTTATTTTCCCTAGCTGCAGAATCTTGTCTCTGGGACAAAAGACATACTGAGCACGTTCCATTCTCTGTTCGCGATCGCGGCAGGCCATTCACAGACCGGTTGCGTCGGCAGTCGCGATTACGCCGGGGCCGGCCGTTGCTTCAGGGACGGCAGCTTCTGCCTTTCTTCTTCCTTCTCGGGCTCTCGCCGCTCGGGCGGCTCGGGCGGTTCAGAGATTTCCGGGCTGAGCTTCTCACCCCGGATGACCTTCTCGATCGCACTCAAATCCAGGCTTTCGTATTCAAGAAGAGCCTCGGCCAATCGCGTTAGCGCATCCCGGTTAGCCTCGAGCACTCCTTTAGCCCGCTCGTATCCCTCAAGGACGATCTTCTTGACTTCCTGGTCGATCTTGACTGCTGTGTCCTCGCTGTAGTCTTGGTGCTGTGCGATTTCTCTGCCCAGAAAGATCTGCTCTTCCTTCTTGCCGAAGGTGAGCGGTCCCATGGCATCACTCATACCCCACTCGCAGACCATCTTCCTGGCTCGTTCAGTTGCTCGCTCGAGATCGTTCGAAGCTCCGGTCGTACAATTTCCCAGGAACAGCTCTTCCGCCGCGCGACCAGCCAGCAGAATAGCGATCGACGCCTCCATATATTCCTTGGTGTAGTTGTACTTGTCTTCCTCGGGCAGTTGCATGGTGACGCCCAACGCCCGGCCACGGGGAATAATCGTCACTTTGTGAATGGGATCTGCTTCCGGGATCATGTAAGCAACCAGCGCATGACCCGCTTCATGATAAGCAGTGTTGCGCTTCTCTCTCTCATTCATCACCATGGACTTGCGTTCTTTGCCCATCAGGACTTTGTCCTTGGCTTCTTCGAAATCCATCATGGTGACGGCTTTACGACTATAGCGCGCGGCATTCAACGCCGCTTCGTTGACCAGGTTGGCCAGCTGCGCGCCAGAAAAGCCGGGAGTTCCACGTGCCAGCACCGAGACGTCCACATCTTCCGCCATCGGAATTCGGCGCATATGAACCTTAAGGATTCCTTCGCGACCCTTGATGTCAGGAAGCGTAACCACCACCTGCCGGTCGAACCGTCCCGGCCGCAGCAGAGCAGGATCGAGAACGTCGGGTCGATTAGTGGCGGCTATCAGGATCACGCCTTCGTTGGACTCAAAGCCGTCCATTTCGACCAGCAGCTGATTCAGAGTCTGCTCACGTTCGTCGTGCCCGCCGCCCAGTCCAGCGCCTCGATGTCTCCCGACCGCATCGATTTCATCTATGAAGATTATGCAGGGTGCGTTCTTTTTCCCCTGTTCGAACAAGTCACGAACACGGCTGGCTCCCACACCGACGAACATCTCGACAAAATCCGACCCACTGATGCTGAAGAACGGGACATTCGCTTCGCCGGCAATCGCGCGCGCCAACAGGGTCTTACCGGTTCCCGGCGGCCCCATCAGGAGAACTCCTTTCGGGATCCGCCCGCCCAGCTTCTGGAATTTCTGGGGTTCCCGCAGAAATTCCACGATTTCCTGCAACTCCTCTTTCGCCTCCTCAACGCCAGCGACGTCTTTGAAGGTTACCCTTTTCTTTGATTATGCAGGGTGCGTTCTTTTTCCCCTGTTCGAACAAGTCACGAACACGGCTG
>DAOTAI010000407.1:0-4661 GCA_035593865.1 Acidobacteriota bacterium | reverse complement strand
TCCCCACAAAATGGTCAATCTGCCCGCTGAGCGCTCGGGTTGTGAGAAATCCGGGTTAGGCCGCTACGCTCCGCCACACCGATGCCCAGCATTGCTACGAGCACCGTTCCGAGGGGAGCGAATCCGGTGAAGTTTTCGACCATTTCGGTGAGCATTCGGTGAAGGCCATGCACCGAAAGCAGATTCACTGGCCGAATGATCTCCCCCGTTCCCGGATGGGTCACCTGAAGATCGAACAGAGTTGCCAGCCACGAGGCGAGGACGATAAGCAGAGCAAAAAGAGCGAAAAGGACTGCCGGGTGCGGCAAGAGGTTGCCCGCGCGTTCGATGTGATGGAGAAGCGCATTGAGGATTCGATTTCCGGACGTTGAGGCCAAGCTTCTTCCATTGGACCACAACCGCCGCGCTAAGGTTAATAATGACAAGAGGCTTGAACCTGCGCTTGCGGCTGGTGAGGCCGGCATTGTAGCCTAACGCCTGCTGATGAAACAGACCTCGAGTTCCTCCGATTCGACCGGCCTTCTTCGTTCCTTCCCAACAGTCTTCTGGGTTGCCAATGTCATGGAGTTGTTCGAGCGTGCGGCCTACTACGGCCTAAACTCCGTGCTGGCAATCTACCTCAGTAATGCAGTATCCGAGGGCGGCCTGGGTTTTTCAGAACAATCCGTGGGTTTCCTGCAGAGCCTGGTGTATGCGCTGACGTATATAGTTCCGATCCTCGGCGGGGCACTCGCTGATCGGTACGGTTACCGGCGCGTGCTGCTGGTCGCGTTTTCGCTTCTGTCGGCTGGCTACTTCGCCAGCGGTCACATGTCGGCCTACGGCCCGGTGTTCGCCGCACTTGTTGTCATGGCAACAGGTTCGGGGCTTTTCAAGCCCATCATTTCCGGAACGATCGCCCGGACAACGACCGAGGAAAACTCGGGCTTTGGCTTCGGCATTTACTACTGGATGATCAACCTCGGTGCCTTCCTCGCGCCGCTGGTTGTCAGCTACCTGAAGGGCTTCTCGTGGCGCTGGGTTTTCACCGCCTCGGCGCTCTATTGCGCGCTGATGCTTCTTCCGACGATCTTCCTCTACAGGGATCCGCCGCGGCCACCCAGCAGCCGGAGGCTAGGCGAAGTGCTTGGATCGGCTGCCCTGGTGCTCGGTGACGCTCGCTTCATGCTGATGATCTTCATCTATTCTGGGTTCTGGATCCTCTACTTCCAGAACTTTGGATCGGTTCTCTGGTTTTTGCGCGACTTCATTGACCCTACGCCGGTCAACCAGATGATGGCTTCTGTCGGGATTCGGTTTTCGTTCGATGCCGAACACGTCACCTCAATTAATGCAGGCACCATAATTTTGCTTCAGGTGGTCGTCAGTCGCCTCGTAAAAAGTTGGAAACCGCTTCCAACGATGATCACCGGGATGGCGATCGGAGCGGTCGGGTTCCTTTGCCTGGCCTTCGCTTCTTCAGCCTGGATTCTGATCCTGGGAATAGCCGTTTTCTCGATCGGGGAAATGACGGCTCATCCCAAATACTACAGTTACGTGGGACTGGTGGCGCCGGCCGATCGGAAAGCGGTTTACATGGGCTATGCATTCCTTTACGGGGTTGTCGGCAGTCTCCTGGGTTCGAACCTTGGCGGCTGGATGTACGAGACCATGATGAAGCCTCTGGTGGGGAGAAACGACATATCTGACGGAGTGCGGAACTTTTGGCTGATCTTCGCGGCGCTCGATGTAGCGGCGGTCGCGGGTCTATTGCTTTATAACCGGGTTTTCGCCAAGGAGACAGCGGCGGCCAACAGGCTGGCGCGCAGGATTATGCTCGCTATCTATCTCGTTCTGGTACTGTGTGGCAGCTATTTCCTGTATTCGTCAAGTCTCAGGCCAGAAGGGATCGTTTTTCGGACCTTGGTTCAATCCCTGATCATGCTCCTCATCGGGCTTGGCGGATTGATCATTAGCTTTAAGCCCGCAGACGGAAAGAGATGAAAAATCGGGATTCATCCGCGTAATCCGTGTAATCCGTGTAATCCGCGCTATCGCGGGTACCAAAGCCGCGGATGCCACGTATAGCGCGGAGTAACGCGGATAAGCACCCTGATTTTTTTCACAGCTCCTCAGCGCTTACCAAACCTGGAGGCAAATCCCATAATATCGTCAAGGACGGAGCCGTCGCGGTCGGAGTCGAGAAGGGAACTGAGCATTCCGAAAAGACCTCCCTGCGCATCCTGCTGGTTTTGTATTCCGGAAGCACTGGCCTGGCGGCTCAAGCTGCCCATGACCATTGTCGCCACCAACGGCAGCATACGCTTCAACAGATCTTCGCTTAAACCGGTTTGGCCCGACGCCCGCTTTGCCACTTGCCTGCTCACGTCCTTGCTACCGAACAACTGACCCAGGATGCCGTTGCCTTCTTGAACAGTTTCGTCGCGTGAAAGTCGCGAAGGATCGTCCACGTACTCCTGGTGTCTTCCGGAGGTAAGTTCGCGCATAAGGGTGTCCGCCCCTTCCTGGGAGGACGCGTTGCGCTTTATGCCTCCGCCAATAGCCGGCGCCAGGGCGCTAATGGCCGAGCGTGCCTGGTCTTCGCTGATTCCAAAGCGGCGTGACAATTCCGACACTGCTTGGCCGCCGCCTGCGCTGAACAGACTGTCTAGAAGTCCCATATCGGTCTCCTCTCGATAAGACTGCCGAACGATGTTTTTCTCAGGTTGGAGAAATCCCTCAGGTTCGATGCTAACCTTAGATGGCCAGCAAGGGAAGCCGGAGGCAATTTGAAGATCGACGGGAATTCCAGCCGATCGGCGGACGGGCTGGCTAGATGGCAAACTGCAGGAGTGTACGTTATGGTTCTACCCCTGATCCGCTCCACGATGGTTCTTCTGGTAGTGACGTTCAGCCTGATAGGTCCCGCTCTAGCGGAAGAGCAGGTTTTCCGGGCGATGACGTTCAACATTCATCACGGGGAGGGAACTGACGGCTTGGTGGATCTTCGCCGAATTGACGAGCTGATTCGCCGCGAGAGGGTCGATTTGGCTGGTCTTCAGGAAGTCGACAAAGGAGTCACTCGAACTGGCAAACGAGATCTGGCCGGCGAACTGGGTTCCCTCACGGGGATGACCTCGTTCTTCAACAACAATTTCGACTTCCAAGGTGGCCAGTACGGGAACGCCATACTCAGTCGATTCCCAATTTTGGAGAGAAGCAACAGCTATTACCTCATGGTCCGTAGGGGTGAGCAGCGAGGAATTCTTCAAAGCGTGGTGTCAATCAACGGTGTGAAAGTGGCCTTTTTCACGACTCATCTCGATTATCGACCGGGAGACAAGGAGCGATTGAGCAACGTTGAGGAGATTCATCGCTTGATCGCGCGTTATGAGCCGATGCCGGTGATTATTACGGGCGACTTTAACGACTTGCCGGAAAGCCGCACTCATCTCAGGATGAAAGAAAGGTTGTTGGATGCCTGGGAGGTGGCCGGAGAGGGTGACGGTTTCACGTTCCCAAGCGGAAAGCCCTCCAAGCGGATTGATTTCGTTTGGTACACCCCCGGGCGGGGTCTTACGGCGAAAAGTGCTCGAGTGGTTCCTACCTCGGCCTCGGACCACCTGCCGCTGCTTGTCGAGTTTGCTCTGGAAGGCCACCAGAACGATGTGAAGAAAGGTCAAGAAGTCGCAGAAGAAGTCTTTGGATGGCTCGAGGACAAGGAGGTCAAGCGCTATACCCTTCGCAATGCTAAGGGAATGGTAGTCAAACTCATGAACTATGGCGCCACCATCACCGAGTTGCATGTCGCCGATCGGGCTGGAGACTTCGCTAACGTCGTCCTGGGTTCTGACACTTTCGATGCGTACGCCAAAGGCCATCCGGCTGCGGCCGCAGTCATCGGTTGTTTTGCGAACCGCATTGCCGGCGCGCGTTTCGTCCTGGACGGAAAGGAGTATCGGTTACCGGCGAATGCCGGCCGGCATCACATTCACGGGGGTACGAAAAACTTCTCTAAAGTCATCTGGGACACCGACTTGCCGAAGCCGCGGACAAAAGGGGAGCGTTCCGTTCGGTTCAAGTATCGAAGCCCCGACGGTGAGGAGGGTTTTCCGGGAAATCTCGAAGTCAGTGTGGTGTACACGTTGACCGATGATAACGAGTTGCGCCTCGATTATGAGGCGCGCACCGATCGGCCGACGGTTTTGAATCTCACCAATCACGCCTATTTCAACCTGGCCGGCGCCGGCGACGTTTTGGGCCATGAACTGTGGCTGGCCGCGGATCGCTATACACCGGCCGACTCGGAACGAATTCCGACCGGAGAAATCGCGTCAGTCACAGGGACGCCGCTTGATTTCACCAAGTCAACTTCCATAGGTGCCCGGATTGACCAGTTGAAACCGAATCCCGGGGGATATGATCACAACTTCGTTTTACCGGAATCGAGGAAAGAAGGAGCGGTGGTTGCCCGGGTGTATGAGCCGAAAAGCGGCCGAGTCTTGGAAGTATCGACAACGGAGCCCGGCCTGCAGTTGTATACCGGGAACCATATTCGCCGTTTCACTGGCGCAGGTGGCGCAACTTTTGGAAGGCATGGCGGCTTGTGCCTCGAAACCCAACATTTTCCGGATTCGCCGAATAAACCACAATTCCCGGACACGACCCTCAGGCCCGGAGAT
>DAOTAI010000406.1:0-4678 GCA_035593865.1 Acidobacteriota bacterium | reverse complement strand
TAAAGATACAAGTGCGGACCGCCAGCTCGCAAGGGACCTCGCTGGTCTGGTCGAACGGCAAAGGGCGGACTTCAGGAGTAAAGGGATTCCCGTTCCTCGACGCGGTTTAAAGGTCCAAGACTCATTCCGAGCAGCGACAAAAGCATTTTCCATTTTCCATCGTTCATTTTCGATTTTTCATTTCACCCATCTGTTCGATCACGCTCGCACCGGGAGATCCCACCAAATGGAAAATGGCAACTGAACGATGGAAAATGGAAAATGCTTTTGCTGTCGCGAGCCTAGGGGTCGATATAGTGCGTCAAGGAAGCTATGCCCTACGCGAAACAGAAAAAGGGCCTTGGTGGGGGGGAGGGTATCCAATCCAAGGCCCTTTGGCGCTCATTGCTGAGTCACTAGTTATGATGCTAGCAGATGCGAAAAGTTTTCAAAAATTGATCAGCGGGAGAAATTTTTTTACTTTTTTCCAAAATGGAAAAACGTCAATCATTTACAGAGACCTTTCGGGAGCGTTTAGGCCTTTTTACTTTTTTCCACCTGGGTTCGGATGCCGAGGTCCGCATGACGGAGTCGGAGACCGCTTTAGTCGTCTCAGTGGCTCATTCACGAGTGGTCCCCTTTGAGTTCACGCTCTCCTGGAATGAAGTGGGCGAGTTGCTCGCCGACCCCAACCGGTTTGAGGCCTTCATGCTTGATTACCTGACCCGCCACCGGCGGTCGTAAAGGCGCGCCTAGGGCTAGAAGGGTTTGACAAGCGGCGAGCTTGTCGGCGAAAATAGGGTGTCTTCTGGCGGCCCTGTCGTCTAGTGGACTAGGACGCTGGCCTCTCACGCCGGTAACACGGGTTCGAATCCCGTCGGGGCTACCAGCTTTCCCAAGCTGCCAGGTGGTATTCACGACTACCAGGCAATCCCGTAATCTTCACCGTGATCGCTTGCGCCTCCCCACAACGTTCCGTGCTTCGCGTCGAAGTATATGGCGGTTATAGGACCTGAGGTGCGTTCTGAGAAATCAAGCTTGTACCCCATCCTGGTCAGCTCTCTTCGAACCCACGGTGGAACGCGCCGGTTCAGTGTCAGGCGCCCTGGCTCCACCTTGTGATCTTCGAAGGAGGCCCGCATCTGGTAACTGGTGATGTTGGCGGCTTCGCACGCCTCCTGGACAGTCATACCGAATTCGACGACATTCAGGAAAAACTGGAGCAGATTCTGTTCCTGGGTGTCTCCGCCCTGGACCGAGAAACAGAGAAACGGCTTGCCGGCCTTCAGAGCTATTGTCGGGGTGAGGGTCACTCTCGGCCGCTTTCCCGGTGCGACCACGTTAAACGGATTCTCGGCCTCGTCCAGGACAAAACTCTGCATCCGCTGGCTCATGCCCATGCCGGTCTTCCCGGCGATACACGCGGGCATCCACCCGCCGCTCGGTGTTACAGAAATCACCCATCCTCTTTCATCGGCCGCCTGTATGGAGGTGGTGCCTGCGTAAAAAGCAGCGTTGGTACTGACCCGATCATCCGATGTGGATTGAGCTCTTCGGAATCCGCTCCGGGTTCTTCCGTCAGGTTTGACCAGTCAGTGAGATAGTGAAGAAACGGATTTGTTCCACCCTGGTAGGGATAAGGATCGCCCGGGCGGACGTCTGGATTGTTCTTTTCCCAGTCGATCGTCTTCCGGCGCTCCTCTGCATACTTCTTCGAAAGCAGACCCTTGATCGGTTCCTCAGGGGGAAAGTCCGGGTCCCCATAGTAAAAATCCCTGTCAGCAAAGGCCAGGTTCATAACCTGATAAAGGGTATGGATATATCGGGCGCTGTTGTATCCCATGCCGGCAAGGTCGAGAGGTTCGAGCAGGTTCAACGCCTGGAGCAAGGCAGGCCCCTGGGTCCAGTGTGTAAGCTTGTAGACCTCAATCCCTTTGTAGGTGGTCACGACCGGTTCTTCGATCTTGACCTTCCAGGCGGCGAGGTCGGCCGGAGTGTGAAGGCCACCCATTTCCTGCGATGCACGGCAGAATTCCTGGGCGATATCTCCTTTGTAGAAGCGATCAAAGGCAGCGTAGATCGCCTGTTTGCGATTCTTACCGGCTGCTAGCGCTGCAGCCTCGGTGGCAACGAGTTTCTTTAGAGTATCGGCCAGATCCGGCTGACGCCAGATCTGTCCCGGCTCGGGTGGTTCGGTGCCTGTCGGTCCGTAAGACAGAAACACTTTTCGGGAGTAGGGCCACTCCTTGAGCTTCGCCTTGTTTTTCCTGATGCTTCGCACCAGTTCTGCCTCAATGGGATATCCCTGTTCGGCCATCTCAATTGCAGGTGCCAGGACTTGTGCGAGCGACATGGTTCCAAATTCGGCCAACATAACCATCAGGCTCCCTGGATTGCCCGGTGTCACGGCGGCCAGTGGGCCTTCAGCAGGTGGATATTGAAGGCCCTTCTGTTTGAAAAACTCCGGGGTCGCGCCGCTCGGAGCGACACCCAACCCGTTGATTCCAATTACCTTCTTTGTGACCGGGTTAAAGATCAAGGCTTGGGTTTCACCGCCCCATCCGAGGGTGTCGTGCATGGTACAGACCACCGCCAGCATCGCGCAGGCAGCGTCAATCGCATTGCCGCCTCGCTCGAAAATCCTGGCCCCAGCCGTAGCGCCCAAAGGCTTGCCAGTTATGGCCACCCAGTGCTTCCCGTGAAGGACGGGCTTGTGAGTCTGAGCGAAAGGATAGGGGATAAGGAGGGTGCTAAGTATGAGCAGTAGGACTGCCCTTCTTGCGCAGTTTTTCCTGTTCACCATGGAAACAGAGCTTAACTGAATTAGAAGGCTAAGGGAAATGTCTCGGTTCTCTCGGCTCAATCAAGCCGTCATTCGCGCCTGTGATGGAAATCACTGAACTCGAGTTGCCTGCTCACTACTCTTTTGCGCGGCTAACGGGGGGAATTGTGCCGATTTGTTTACATTTTCCAGAGTTCGCCATCGAAAGGGAACTCGTTGGTGAGGTTTGTAGAAGAAGTGGGTTGCAGGCACCGCGATACGTTTTTCCGGCGCCTGAACTGCTCAACCAGATTGAAGTTGTTCTAAAAGTCCTGGAAGCCATCGAAAAGGCCGATCTGCCTGAACTCGTTCAAAGACGCTGCCGCTTTTTCATTCAGGAGTATCTTCTGCCGGAGATGGAGAATTTTCTTAATCTAGCTCATGCGATCGCTGCCACGGCTCCAGGCAGTGATGATGAGGCGAAGGTCTTGCAGTCCTTCGGTATTTCGGTGGAATTGGGCGTGATCAGGCGCAACTCGCGAACCAAAGTCCTGAGCCAATCTGACCAGGAATTCCTCCGGTCAATGAATATCAGGTGGTAAAACCAGCGGCGACTGAATGAGTCAGTCGCCGCCTGAGCAACACCAGCCTTTCCAAATCCTACAGTTCCTTTATATAGATGTTCCTGAACTGCACCAGGGATGGAGGGCTGTTCCATTGGCCGTCTGGACCCTTGCTGCCATGGTGCTGAAGTCCGATCGGGCCGCGGGCTGGAACCCCGGGCAATTGTGCATTCTCGATCACTGTCTTCCCGTTAAGCACCACTGTCAGCCGGTCGCCTCGCATCGTGATCTCAAAAGTGTTCCATTCGCCGATGTTCTTGTCCGCGATCAATTTGGGAGTGACACCCGCCCGCACTTCAGCAGGCATCTTCTTGTCCATTCGATAGCCGTAGACTTCCCCTGATCCGGTCGGCCAGCACCAGATATTCACTTGTGACTTCGGCTCGCCACGCAGCAGGATCCCGGAATCGGAATCCGGTACCACCATGCGGATTTCCTTTCCATCCGCGTCAAGTTTGTGCTCGCCCGTCGGCAGTATGATCGGGACGTTTGGGTTCTTGTAGGGAGTCTCTTTGATGCGCCAGTCAACCCGTAAGATGAAGTCGCCGTATTCTTTCGTGGTCCAGAGGTCCTTGCTCCCCGTGGCCTCGCTTTCCGCGTCGTAGTCGATGACCCCGTCAATGATCTTCCAATGACCGTTGTCTCCTTCGGGGACCTTCCAACCTGTGAAGGTCTTTCCGTCGAAAAGAGAAACGAAGCCGGCCGGCGCCTGGGCGTCGGCATCGAAATCAGTGCACTGCAGAACGAGTCCTAAAACACCAACAAAGAAGAATAACCGGACGAGTCTCATTGCCATGTTCCTCATCTTGAAAGGTTTTAAGTTAGAAGGTCACTAATGCCTAACGTCACGAACATGATCATTCATCGTTCATGAATGGTCAATGCCAGACTGCGCATGGTAACGGCGCCGAGCACGATCGCACCGCCCGCGATTGCCCAACTCCCTGGTTGCTCGCCCAGAAAAAGGAATACCCAGAGCGGGTTGAGGATCGGTTCGATTACCGGAATGAGAATCGCCTCAATGGCGGTAACAAACTTGATCGCAATGGAGTAGCAGACATAAGAAAGGCCGATCTGGACCAGTCCCAAAACCAGGAGCACAGACCAGTCGGAAAGCGCAGTGGGAAAACCTGAGAAGTAAAAGGGAATACAAAGCACTGCCGCCAGCACATTGCCGAGCAGAACCGATTCAATGGTCGAACCTTCTTTCTGTTTCCTCATCAGCAGGGTCAGCCAGGCGAAGCATACGCCGCTGGCAATGGCCGCGGCATTGCCCCAGAACCCCGCAGGAGACAAGCTGTCAAGGAAGAAAAGG
>DAOTAI010000405.1:0-4685 GCA_035593865.1 Acidobacteriota bacterium | reverse complement strand
CGGGTGCGAATGGCTGCAGTGAAGTTCTTGGTGTCGCGGGTAATGTCTGCTTCCTCCTCGATGCCCGGAGGTCGCAGGTCCATTCCCGCTCGGCCAACGGTTTCGGTCGGCTGGTAACTGGGGTCACGCATCCTCTCCCATTCCTCAGCCAGGCTCGAATCGACCGTGCGCAGGAGGGTTCGAAGGTACAGCTCCATTTCCCAGACAGCATCGGTTTTAAAACCGTCAGGCACGGTCTGACGGAGCACCTTGTAAACACTGTTCAGGTGTCTCAACAGCAGGCCCTCGACGCGCTGTAAGTCATACTCAAGTATGTATTCCGCGAAAGAACGGAAGTTTTCAAACATTTCCCGAGCAATCGATTTGGGCTTGATATCCTCCTCACCGATCCAGGGATGCTTGTCGGCAAAGGCGTTAAAGGTTCCCAGAATGAAGTCTTTCAAAGGCTTCGGATACTCCAGTTTCTCCAGCTCGGCCATGCGCTGCTCGTATTCAAGGCCGTCAGCTCTCATCTGGGCCATGGCGCGGTCTTTGATCTTGTCAAGCTGCCGGCGCAGTATCAATTCCGGGTCTTCAACGATCGACTCGACAAGCGTAAGAAGATCCAGGGCGTAATCCGGCGACTCCCGGTCCAGCATCGGGATGGTCTCAAGAAGATACAGGGAAAGGGCCTGGTCCATGGAAAAGTCATCCTGCAGCTCGACGTTCACACGCAGCTTCGTACCATCCTCCGTCTTAGGAATGAACTCGATGATGCCCTTGTCGACCAGAGCGCGGAACAGCTGCCAGGCTCTTCGCAAATGCATTCTTTTGGCGCTGTCCGCCTCGTGACAGTCCTTGATCAGTCTGCGCATCGCCGCACAGCCGTCGCCCTTTCGGCTTAACACATTGAGCAGCATGCCGTGAGAGACATGAAAACGCGAAATAAGCCGTTCCGGGGAGGCAGCAATCAGGCGTTTGAAAGTCCCCTGGTCCCAGTTAACGAAATTGTGTGTCGGCGGCTTGCGTTTGGTCACCTTCTTTCCTTCGCGAGCCGCTTTTTCACTCAGCCGGATGTTTTCAATAACATGCTCCGGCGCCTGGACAACTACGAAGCCCTCTGTGTCGAAACCCTTGCGCCCGGCCCGCCCGGCAATCTGGTGGAAATCCCGGGCGCTTAAGAGCGTCGTCTTCTTTCCATCGAACTTGCACAAACGCGTGAAAAGCACTGTCCGTATGGGAACGTTAATTCCTACTCCCAGCGTGTCGGTCCCGCAGATGATTTTAAGAAGGCCGCGCTGGGCGAGTTGCTCAACCAGCACCCGGTATTTGGGGAGCAAGCCAGCGTGATGCAGGCCGATACCATGCTTCAACCACTTTCGAATCTCGGCCCCGTAAGGGCTGCTGAAATTAAACCCGGAGATCTCCTCCGCAATTGCGCTTTTTTCTTCTCGCGTGCAGATTTTCAGGCTGGTAAAGTCCTGGGCGCTGGCGGCAGCATCGGCCTGGGTGAAGTGAACGACGTAAACGGGAGTTTTGCCCTCCGCTGAAAGCTTTTCCACCATGTGCGGCAGCGGAATCTCCGACCATGCAAAGTGCAGCGGAACCGGGCGATCGCTGGAGGAAACCGTCACGGTTGGTCGGCCGTTGAGCCTGGTGATGGCCTCCTCGAAGAATCTGGTATCGCCCAGAGTCGCCGACATTAAGAGAAAGCGGGTCTGTGGCAAGGTGAGTAACGGCGTCTGCCACGCTACGCCACGATCGCGGTCGGCATACCAATGAAACTCATCCATCACCACATCGTCAATGCGCGCTTCAGGCCCTTCACGCAACGCGATATTTGCCAGTACTTCCGCCGTACAGCAGAGAATCGGGGCATCGCGATTAACGCTGGCGTCGCCGGTTGAAAGGCCCACGTTATTGGCGCCGAGTTCGCGGCACAGATGCATCCATTTCTCGTTGACCAGCGCCTTGATCGGACAGGTGTAAACCGATCTCCGGCGGCGTGCCAGCGAGATATAGAGCAGCGCGGCGGCCACGAGGGATTTGCCCGATCCGGTGGGGGTATTCAAAATGACGTTCTTCTCATCGAGAAGCTCCAGGATGGCTTCTTCCTGCGCGCTGTACAGGGTCAGGTTCTTATAATCGACGTATTCGAGGAAGCGTGCGAGGAGGTTGTCGCTCGACAGATCGCCGTCCCACGGCAGGAAGTCGTGAAGAAGAATCGCCATGACAACAGGATCGTACCAGAAAGTGTGTGCCGGTAAAACGGGCCTGACCTGAACAACTACAATAATTTCAACAACTTGTAACGATTTATCGCCAAAATCAACGTTTAGAGCGAAATTTCGGGGTCAATTTCGCGCTCTAAGGGAAATGGGGCTGCGAAGGCATTCTGAGCAGGCCATAGTCCTTCATCCGGATCTTTACCGCTAACGGGACCGACCCAACCCCATCATCCGTGTAATCCGTGCTATCCGTCCTATCCGCGGGAATGGATACCCGCGGATAGGACGGATAGCATGGATTACAGATACCCGCAGGTCCGCCCCCTACGGCGTAGCGGATTTGGGCGAAATCTGCTACTCCTAAAAGCATGACAAACCGACGTACATTTATCGCGCAGCTTACTTCCGTTGCGGGGCTTTCTCCCGTGCTGGCCACTGGCCAGCCGGCGCCTGTTCCTTCCGGCACACGCCGTTTCGACGTCCGATTTGCGATTGCCTCGGATGGACATTTCGGCCAGGACGGAACCGACTACGAAAGATTCTTCAAGGAAATGATCGGTTGGCTTCACGAGGAAGCCGACGGAAAGGGCCTCGATTTCGTCATTTTCAACGGAGACATGATTCACGACGACCCGCGATTGCTGCCCCAACTTAAACTGAGACTCGACCAATTGAAGGTCCCGTATTTCGTGAACCGCGGGAACCATGATAAGGCGTCGCCGCAGTTGTGGAAGCAAACCTGGGGATATCCGGAGAATCACCACTTCGAGTGTGGGGACTTTGCCTTCCTGCTAGTTTCGACCTCCAATGAAAAGGGGGATTACCTGGCACCCGACTTGAGCTGGCTTCGAGACCGGCTGGACTTCTACAAAGCCAAACGGGCGATCTTTCCTTTCTTGCACATTGGTCAAATCAAGTTCACCAGGCACTCGATCGCGAGTCCCGAGGCCTCGGAACTCCTCGCCAAAACGCGGAACATCCCCGCCGTTTTTCACGGACACGACCACGATATGGACAACGTAATCCTCTGGAACGATCGCCACTACTTCTTTGACGGCCACATGGGCGGCAGCTGGGGAACAAACTACCGTGGATACCGGATCGTGGAAATCCCTAAAGACGGCAGAATGCGGACATATCAGTGCAATCCGCAAGCATTCTACGTAAACGGCGCCGCACTGTGACCAAAGGAGCCTACGAAACCGGCTGATTCTCGAGATCGAACTCCTGGGCGGCAAGACGCTCATCGCGGTCGCGGTCCAGGTAGTCGAACCACCCGAAGGCAAACTCGTCGGGATTCAACCGGCCATCGCCGTCCTCGTCCCAGGTTTTATAAACGGCCGCGACGACCTCATCCTGGTCCAGATGACCGCTTTGGTCACGGTCCCAGTTCCGGAAATCAGCCTTGTTGCTATTCTTGGCGTATTCACCGGCGTCCACGCGGCCGTTTCCGTCAGCGTCCCATCTCTGGAACCAGTTCAGCTTGCCTGTTGCCTGTCTGAACTCCTTCTCACTGACGTAGCCATCCTTGTCTGCGTCAGCATCGGCAAACCAGGGCCCCTCCTGGAACCCCATAGCAAACTCACTCTTCATCAGGAAGTCATCTCGATTAATGTCCCATGCAGCAAAGCTGACTTTGCTGGCCACCGACTGATTGATCTCCTCCTCGTCGGCGGCAACCCCCGCCTCGCGAGTTTGGCAGGCGTTGTTCAACAATGGGCTCGCCAGCAACAACAGGAGCGCGGGAAACCCACCCAGCTTGCCTCGTCTGAAGCTTAAAACACGGCTTCTCACTTCCGTTTCTACCTCCACAAATACGTTGGTAATGCTTTGTCTTCTGCGGCGTGATAAGCCAATTGCCCTCCCACCTGGTAAGGCGTGAAAAAGGCGATGGGCCGCTCCCTATTGGGACGCAGGGAGCGGCGTGAAGGATTCAGGATTGTGCGGTTCTAATCGTTAGCGGGGACGGAAGATGTCAAGAATGGTAGCCCGAGAACCAGCCTCGGGAAGGAGACGCTCATGGCGCTCCTTGACCAGACTTTCGAAAGTCGGCCGTGGCGCGGGGTCGCGATAAAATACACCGGTATGCAGTTCAGTCCCATACTCCTCTGCCAGGGCCATCGCTTTCAAACGGTCTGTGGGATCGTGACTCAAATCCTTTAATCTCTTCATCTTTTGCTTATGTACGCGCAGTTGATGCTCGTCCTGGCCAAAAGTGACGCAAGGTGATTGAACATTAATGAATGCAAAGCCCGGGAATCGGATTCCTTCCTCAATGATGTCTGCCAAGCCGGGCATATCGGCGGGCGTCCCTTGAGCGACGAATCCTGCGCCATAACTGAGAACATAGAGAAGAGGATTAACCGGCTCCTCCAGGCTTCCGTGGTGCGACGAGGCCGTCTTCAGCCCCCGGGGTGAAGTCGGTGACAGCTGACCCTTCGTCAGCCCGTAGATCTGGTTGTCCATCAGGATGTAGGT
>DAOTAI010000404.1:0-4689 GCA_035593865.1 Acidobacteriota bacterium | reverse complement strand
CTGCTGATCGGGGTCTATTTATTCCGCCAACTTTTTCCGAGGCTGATCACCCAGCGCAATCCGGACCGAGTGCTGCTGGGTCTGCTTCCGGTGATCGGAGTACTTCACTCAGTCCTTCGTTGGATCAGCTGGCCGGTCGCAAAGGTTCTGGAAACCGCGGAGTCCAAGCGGGAAAAGCGCGTAGACGGCGAGCCCGAAGATGAGGAGCCAAGCGAGGAGGAAATCCAGGCCTTCCTGGATGTTGGCGAAGAAGAGGGGATCATCGAGAAAGAGGAGAGCGAGCTGATCCAATCCGCTTTGGAATTCGGAAGCACTTTGGTTCGCGAAATCATGACGCCCCGTTCAGAAATTGTGGCGATCGATGAAAGGGCGTCGGTTGCTGAGTTGAAGGACCTGTTTGTTTCAAGCAAGCACTCGCGTATTCCCGTCTATCGCGAAAGGCTTGACGACATCATTGGCGTGGCCTATGTCAGGCACCTGTTGGCCCTGCTCGACTCTGTCAACGAAGACGATCCAATTGCCCCATTGCTTCTCAAGCCCTGGTTCGTCCCCGAAACCAAGCGGGTCGCCGAGTTGTTGAAAGAAATGCAAGCGAACGCCGAGCATATGGCGATCGTCATCAACGAGTATGGCGCGGTCGCCGGGTTGGTGACAATTGAAGATCTGGTTGAAGAGATCGTCGGTGAAATCCGAGACGAGGACGAGCTCCGACGGGTGGACCTGACTTACGAAGGTAATGGCAACTACATTGTGCGCGGCGGGGCGAGCCTGGAGGAGGTGGAGGAGACCCTGGGCCTTCATCTGGGAGAACAGGACGTGACCACGATTTCCGGCTTGGTGGTTTCCACATTGAGCCGGGTACCGATGGCCGGGGAGAAGATGACTGTTCATGGTTTGGAAGTGGAAGTCCTGAGCGCCGACCGGCGCCGGATTCATACCTTACGCGTCCGCAAAGCCATGCAAGCGGATGCCGTGCTGCAGCGAACACAATAGGCGGTGTATTCTCCTCAAGATTTGACAAGAAGGCCTGATGCCGACCGATGACGAGATTCTCTACATGAAACGGGCCTGCCGGCTGGCACTTCGGGGAACTGGCAGAGTGAGTCCGAATCCGTTAGTGGGCGCGGTGGTGGTCAGGAACGGTGTGGTTGTCGGAGAAGGATATCACCTGTATGAACGAAAGGACCACGCCGAGGTCATTGCTTTGGCGCAGGCCGGGTCGAAAGCGAAGGGCGCCGATCTATACGTCAATCTCGAGCCCTGTTCTCATGTCGGACGCACTCCCCCCTGTGTTGACAGCATCATCCGAGCGGGCGTCCGGCGAGTTTTTGTGGCTATCCGTGATCCCAACCCTTTGGTTTCGGGGCAGGGAATTGCTGCCCTGAGAAAACAGGGCATTGAGGTCCGGGAAGGGGTTTGCCGCGAGGAAGCGAGCCGGCTGAATGAGAAGTTCCTGCATTTCATCCAGACTCGGCGCCCCTTTGTGCTGCTGAAACTCGGCATGACGCTCGACGGCCGAATCGCAGCCGCCTCCGGGCAGTCGCGTTGGATCACCGGCGAACAATCCCGTCGAGTCGCCCACAACCTGCGTTTCGAATATGATGCCGTGCTGGTCGGAGTCAATACTGTAGTGGCTGATGACCCCTCCTTGGATACTCGAGGAGCGAGACGAAAGCCCTTGACCAAAGTGATTCTTGACTCCGAACTGCGGACCCCGCAGACCGCCCGCGTCTTTAAATCTCCGGGACCGGTCGTGATTTTCTTCGGACCGGGCGCTTCTGAGTCTCACGCGCCAGCTCTGCGCCAGGCGGCTACCCTGATACCCGTGACGAAAACTTCAGATGGACTCGATTGGGACTGTATCTTGCGCGCGCTCGGTGAACAGGGAGTTACGAGCGTCCTTATAGAAGGCGGAGGAAGAGTCGCAGCCTCGGCAATCAGAGCCGGAGTTGTCCAGAAGATAGCTTTCTTTTACGCACCCAAGATTTTGGGTGCGGAGGGAATTTCGGGAATCGGCCGGCTGGGCGTCCGCGATTTGTCGGACGCCCTTCAATTAGCAGACATGAGGGTCAAGCGTCTGGGATCGGACTTTCTGGTCGAAGGCTACCCTATTACGGCGCTGCGACCGGCTCGATTTCCGGCGTGATCTCACGCCAGGAGAGGGTTCTCATAGGCAAGAGACTCGCGGCCAGACGAATCCGATCACCGGCGAAGTAGAAGTTGCTTTGGCCGCGGACATCAATACTCGCAGTTCCGAACGTGGTTGGGCTGCCGGGAACTAGGTTGGCGACCACCACTCCACCAAGAATGGTTTTATTCGCACCGCCGAAGTAGACTTTCCCCGAGCCCAGAACCAGCATCAGTCCCTGGAATTCAAAGGCGCCGTTTCCGCTCAGGTCGCCTGTTACGAGCAATATCCCGGCGCCGGTCCAGTTGCCCGATATTTCCAAGTCCCCCTTAACGTAAGTGATCTTGGGATCGTCGGGCGTTCCGTGATGTCCCCCCGTAAACTTCGTGCTGGTCTCATTGCCCGTCGGGTAGACGTAATCGGCGACCGCGCCGAGCGTTACTGTCAGGTTGTACAGGTAGGCCGGATCGAAAACATTGATCGAATCCGGATTGCCGCTGCTCTTGACGTCCAGGGTGTCGTCATTCACGGCGGGGGTCCCTCTCCCGGTCACATTGTCTTCTTGATTGTCCTTAAAGGCCGTCAAGACGTTGTTGACAGCCGCGGTTGCATCACCCAGGCCCGGATTATCATAAAGGCAGCTGATTCCGCTGAATGGCTCCAAATCCTTATCTTTATGGCCGTTGAGATCCCTTATGGTCATGCCGGAGTGGTCATAACCATCGATCGTGAAAGAGTTTCCGTCGAAATTGGCGTTGACCTGCTGGGAAATGAGCGAAAGGGGAGCGGTCATGTTGAAGCTCATGTCCCGGTGAAGAATGGCTTCAATCACCGCCACGGAGTTTGCGCTCCCTGACGCGTTCTCCCCAGGCAGGTTCCTGTGGATTCCAACCACGCGCAGGAAGACTGTTCCGTCCAAGTCATGTTCTGGATCGCCATCTGCGTCGTTGTTGTCGGTAAGCCGGGCGAAATAACGCCCACACGGGTTTCCCGCTGTACAATCGCCGACTGTCTGTCCGGCGGCCGGAGTCAGCAGACCGCTAACTAAGGTCGAGGTCCCACCGCCGTGAAGATCTGAAAAGTCCACCTTGCGGGCCTCAAACGGCGAAATTGGATATCGATTGGCCCAAGCCGGCAGGATGTTTGAAGGGTCCACGCCGCTTGCCGCCACGGGCCTCTTAGCTGACAGCAGGGCATTGATGTCCTTTCCCCGTAGATCCTGTTTTACAGCATTGTAGCCCGCGTCGGCGATCAGGAGAGCTTTCTCGTGATTTTCGAATTCCGTGCTGACCTGGAATTCTTTAAGACTGCTGAAGGTAAGAGTAAGGCAAAGCAGCGACAGCAGAAGTGCAACAACTAACGCAATTACTAGAGCCATCCCTTGTTCGTTTCGCATAGCTACCTTCACTCCTCGGCGCCCGTCTGCTGCGGGGTGTAGTCGAAAATGTCGAAGGTCTTGCTTCGGATGAAGACGCGGGAGCGGTAGGTTATGGAGTTGACTCTGCCTCCCACTCCGGCGGCGCTGTTGGCTGTCATTGCGACTGCCACCGAGGTAATTTTGTCCGAATCTGTCGTCTCGTTTCCCGCAGAATCGAAGCACGTGAAAAACTTTTCGCCGGGTGGCACCGTCACGTTCTCGGCCAGCACCTCCCAACCGGTATCCAGGGCGTAGTCACGGATTTGCACCTGTCCGCCGACATACCGGATCCCAACGTGTTCCATGGGGCTGTCCAGCTTCTTGTCAGGATCGCCGGTGATGTTATCGTGACTACCGGTGATGTCGCTGCGCACTTCGATTTCATTTGAGCTGATCCAAGTGACTGCGGGGAAAGGCGTGCCTTCCTTGGGATAAGGGTCGTTGCCTGCCTGTCGGATATACCTGGTTATTTCATCCAAGGCGATACGAGCATGCTGGCTGGTCTCGGTGAAGCGCCTTTCCACGTCAAAGGACGACTGGGCCTGATAGGCTATCCCGAAAATCGCAGCCAGCACGGCCGAGAGGATCACGGCAACGATAAGTGCTTCGACAAAACTGTAACCTTTGTTCATGGCGCAAAATGAGAAGTAATCTCTACAGTTCTGCTGTTCAGAAACTCGCCCGCGGTCGGCTGTGCCGTGACGGTCACAATCCGCTCGTTGGTGCCGGGTCCGTTTGTGACTGTCCAGCTGAGCCTGAAGCCGTTTTTTACTTCGGGAGTTGTACTATCAGTCAGCGTTACGGAGCCAACCTCCAGCTGCCGGTTGTATGCGCTGCGCAACTCTTCGAGCTTACCCATTGCCAGGGATATTCCAACCGAAGTGCTCCTGGACATGGCATTCTGGTTGATCGCCACTCCTACAAGTTGGCCCAGGGCTAGGAGGCTGACAGCCAGGAAAAGCATGGCCAGCATTGCCTCGATCAGCGAAAAACCTGCGTCCTTCGCAGAAGACTTGGCTTTTGGCATTTCTCTCCTTCTGCCTCTTTTATTTTTCCTTCCCTGAAAGCTTAACCTCGATCCTGCCGGTTCTAGCCCGGATTTCTCACAACCGAACGCTCGGCGGGCAAATTGACCATTTTTCGG
>DAOTAI010000403.1:0-4693 GCA_035593865.1 Acidobacteriota bacterium | reverse complement strand
CGGAAGCTCGATCCCCGGACCGGTGAACAACAACGCTTCGAAGGAAGTCAAGGACCGCAGACCCAGCTTCCAGATTAGCAACACGCACACTTTCACGCCCCAGCTGGTCAGCGAGACCCGCGTCGGCTATCAGAGAGTGCGTTACGCCCAGTGGTCCGATCCGGAGGCCTATGACGACTGGCGCACCAAGCTCGGAATGCCAGCCATTCATGCCGACAAGAAGCTTCAGTACGGCTTTCCCAACATCAACATCACCGGTATGACCGCTTGGGCGACTCCCTATGACAAGTTCGACTTCTGGCAGGACAGCTGGAACGTCAATGGGACGATAAGCTTGACCCAGGGCAAGCATCTGGTCAAATTCGGAATGAGTTACTTCCACCTGGCCACGGTCGACCGTATCCCGAACTTTCCGGCCGGCGGCTATTACTTCAATGGTCAGTACACCAGCCTGCCCGGCCAGGCCAACACAGGTGCGCCCTTCGCAGACTTCCTCCTTGGCATGTCTTACCTGTCTTATGCAGGCAAGGTCGGCGACGGGATGAGACCGATCACCCACGAGTGGGGGTTCTTCATCCAGGACGACTTCCGCATCCGGCCCAACCTGACGCTGAACCTCGGGCTGCGGTATGACATGGCGACACCCATCAAGTCAACCAACAACAGCATCTGGACCTACGAACCATCGCGTAATGTGACCGTGCCCACTGACGATCCCTACCCGACCGATTGGAACAATCTGGGGCCTCGGGTGGGCCTTGCTTGGGAAGTGACGCCCACGCTGGTGCTGCGCACAGGTTACGGGATCAGTTATTTTCCTCAATTCAAGGGATTGCAGGGTTTTGCGGTGTTCCCGCCAGCGTTGGAGCAGCACGCCTACAACTCCAGCAACAACCCGATCCAGCCCGCGCGGACTTTCCGCGACGACTTCGGAACCTGGCTCGACCTCGGTAACGCAAAGGAGTTTCCGCTCGCTGTGAATAACACAGTGGGAATGTATATCACGGACAACATGGACTCTCCTTATATGCAGAGTTGGAATCTGACTTTGGAACATCAGTTGGGGCAGTCGATGGTTATCTCAGCCAGCTACGTCGGAAACAAGGGGACGCACTTGGAAAGCCGCGTCGACCTGAACCAGCTGCCTGCCAGTTTGCTTGGTCCGAATGAGAATTTTGGCGGTAAGACGCCCCAGGAGCGCAAGCTTTATCCCGGGGTGAACAGAGTCACGGCCCTCCAAAATGACTCGAATTCCAATTACCACGCGTTGCAGATGAAATTTGAGCGCAGGATGGCCAAAGGTTTGACTTTCTTGTGGTCGTTCACGCACAGCAAGGCGATTGACACCTTCTACTCGCAGATACAGGACGGATGGAATCGACGCGGCAGCAGGGGTGTGGCCAACTGGGACGTTCCGAACGCCCTCGTAGGCAGCGGGCTTTATGAGATCCCGTTCCTACAGGATCAAAGAAGCATCTGGGGCCAGATTTTTGGCGGCTGGCAGGCCAACTGGGTCCTGACCTTCCGGGACGGTTTCCCGTTCTCTCCAAGCACCAACACCAACCTGAGCGGCGGTTTCCTCGGCAGCGAGCGGAGACCGGACCGGATCGGCAGCGGCGTCCTCCCCGAGAGCCAGAGGACTCTGGACCGCTGGTTCGACCCAACGGCCTTTAAGTCCCCTGAGCCTTACACCTACGGAAACGCAGGCTCCAACATTCTGCGCGGTCCCGGTTTCTCGAATCTGGACATGTCGTTTTTCAAGAAGTTCCGCATTCACGAGGGGAAGACACTCGAGTTCCGGACCAACTTCTCGAACTTCACCAACACGCCCTGTTTCGCGCTGCCGGCCAGGGTCATTGAGGCGTCCAACGCCGGAGTCATCAACGCTACCTCGAAGGGCTCACGTTCAGTCCAGTTCGGCCTGAAGTTCGTCTTCTAGGCCACGGGTGCGAGAGGAAGGCGCTCCACTTCGGGGCGCCTTCGGCTCGTTTTCCAGTGTCTGCGCGAGATTTTGAAGCGAGGTCAGTATGAAGGCTGCTTACCTGAAAAGCGTGGATGACATCGTAATCCGGGACTGCGATCTGTGGCCCCTGGAGCAGAACGAGATTCGGATTCGGGTTGATGCCTGTGGAATCTGCGGCACCGATGTCACTGCGGCTGTTGACGGGAAAGCCGTCTACGAGCCATTTGGACATGAGGTCGCAGGCACCATCCTCGAGACGGGCATCGCGGTCAAACATCTGGCACCGGGCCAGCAAGTGCTGCTCGAGAGTGCGAGCGCTTGCGGACAATGCGTCAACTGCCGGAATTGTCGTCAGGAGTTGTGCACTTCCATTCAGTCCTTCTTTTACAAGACGTCATTTGGTTTCGCCGAGGAGATGATCTCTCCGGCGATCAGTGCCATACCCTACGACGGCCTCTCTCCGGAGGAGGCATGTATGGCCGAACCTTTGGGCGTGGCCCTCGACATGCTCCGCCTTGCGGACATTGAAATAGGCAGCCACGTTGTGGTGTCCGGGCTTGGCCCGATTGGGCTTATGGCGTTGCGCCTGGCTAAGCTGTCCGGAGCTGCCAGGGTTTACGGCTGTGAGCTCTCCAGCTCGGCGGCGCGTATTGCAAAGGCGTGTGAGTTCGGTGCGGACGAGATCATACTCGTCGATCAGCAACCTTTAGCGACTTACCCGTTTGTTCAGCCACCCGATAGATTCCTGATCAGTTCGCCGCCTCGCAGTCTGGTCCCTTTCTTTGACGTCGCTGCCAAGGGCGCGATATTTTCTTTTATCGGCATCGAATATGGTGAGGGCGCGACCGTCTGTTTCGACTTGAACGAGTTCCATTTCAAGAAGCTGCAGTTACGTGCCTCCTTCGCCTCTCCGGCCCTCTATACCCCGGCGGCCCTGGAACTGATCACTCGACTGCGGGAGGACTTCCGCTCGCTGATTACTCACACCTTCCCTCTTTCGGAAATCCAGGCGGCTCTGAAGGCCGCCCACCAATGCGAGCGGGCGATCAAGGTTATAGTGAAACCGTGAGCGTATTCTCAAGACAAGATCTTCGGGTATCGATTCCGATAAGCCCGGGTTTCTGGAGGGCAGTATGTTCCGTCTGTGTCGCTCGTCTTTGATGGCTCTTTTTCCATTTCTGCTTGCGGCTCGCTGTTTGATGGCCAACGATGCACCGCGTCCTGCTGAACTGTCACCCAGCGAGGCCAGCCTGCAGGTCTTCCCGTGGCAGCGGATCCTCCTCAAAGGGGACAGTATCGCCAAGGGCTACGGTTTCGGGAACTACACCGACCCGTCTCCTCTGCGTACGATCCCGGGGATCGTCGCCCTGCTCTTCAAAGACAACCTCTCACGAGCACCGCTTTTCGAGACGGCCTCCTGGATATGGAACGGCTTCTACCCGGACGGAACGCCGAAGACAGTTGACAACATGGCTGATGAAATCAGGGGAAATGTGAAGAGGGGCGACCTGAGGACGGGTGACTGGCTGGTCTTCGAGGACGCAGGACAGTACGACATGACGGTTCACCCCGCGCCCTGGCCTGCGAAGGGTGACTTCTACAACGGGCTGCGCGAAGGACTGCGAAGCCTGGTCCAGGGTGTCGAGCCCACGATCGGACGCGAGCACATCCTGCTGATGACGATGTTCGACTACAACCCGGTCTGCCCGACCTGCGCTTGGGACGAGGTGCTCGACGACGGAGTTCACACCGCGAACGATGCCGTCCGTGATGAAGCCCGGGCGCTCGGGGTCCGGGTCATCGATATGAACGCAGTTATGGACGACGCTCACGAATACCTGCAGAAGAACGGATGGGGCAGGCCGGTTGGCCCTGACGGTATTCACCCGAATGTTTACGGGAACTACGTGATGGCGTTGGCCATCCTCCGCGCGCTTGGCGCTAACCTGGAGTCATGGCGTTTGGACACGCTCGTACGCCGCTTCAAGCACCCCGAATCCGGAGGGGACGTGGAAACCGTGTGGGGGTTCTCCAAAAACCCCTCCGACACGGAACGAGAGAAGATTCTTTTTGATCTTCGGAGGATCGTCCTGGCCAGGATGGACGCAGGGGGCCTTATCTGCAACGACGAGAATTCAAGGTTGCCGAAGGAGAGCGCCCATGGCTTTCGACGCATAACTCGCCACGGGCGCGTTCTCAGCCGGCCGGCGCGGCAACCCGAAGGGACTTCCAAACCCGTCGTTTACGAGGTCGGAAAGATTTATCAGCTGGATCCTGACCATTGTCTGCTGGTGGCGAGCATGCGCGAGGAGGGGGGCCATGATTTCGCCGTCGGTAACGACGGTTTCGTGTTCGCGCGCCTTTCGGACATAGATTCGAAGCAGGCGGTTCCGATTAACCGGCTGGAGCCGAATTATCGTCTGAAATCCGGAGAAACCGGAGTGCAGGCCAAGTACCCGGGAAGTGGAGGGTTCGTTCCCATGGGTGCGAAGCTGGTCGACGGGCGGCCGCATCCCGCCGCGGGAACGGGTTTCCTGTTCAGCGCCACGGGCACCTATCTGCCGGATCGCTCTGAGGCCCATCCGCGGGCTGACAACTGGCTGGAGATGATCCAGTTGCGTTGGGACGGGAAGGCGCTTCAAGTCCTCGAGCGCATGCGAGTCGAGGAGTTGCTCGGCATGCCGATGAAGAACGTCGCCCTCAGCGTCTTCCTTCCACAGGATCAGGGTT
>DAOTAI010000402.1:0-4695 GCA_035593865.1 Acidobacteriota bacterium | reverse complement strand
CGGTACGTCTTCGCGCGTGGAAACTTCTGTACACTCTGGCGCCCCTATTGTCGTCGACATCACAAAGCGCCACGATGTTTTCCGTTAACGCGCACCTCTCGGTGTTGTTTCTCCCCATCCCTCCGGCACCGATTGTGGCGATGTTCAGCGTGTCGCTCGGCGCCTGGTAACCTCTCCCGCCAAGCACGTGCCGCGGAACAAGGGTGACACCGGCTGCTGCAGCGATTCCACCCACGAACTTCCGACGAGAAATCCCCTTCCCGTCTGCTTCTTTTTCTGGCTTCAAATAGTCCACAATGACGCTCCTTTTATTGATGCCTACACCCGCTTAGTTTAATACAAGCTTCACGCCGGGCGTAACCCCCTTAACCCCCTGTAACCCCATTGGTCAGTGGATACGAGAGGGGCATCAACGCCCTGATCGCTCGCGGGCTTGCAAAAAATCTGCTTCGATCCGTGGCGGGATTCAGGCTCATGGCGTTACAGGCAGACGACGGATCAGCCTTAGAAGGCCGCGGTGGACTCGGTGATACCAGATTGCGGGCTCCGCAAACATGAGGATGCAAAGTCCGCTTACAACCGAAACGTTTCTCTCCTGGCAAGCCTGCAAGGCTTCGCGTGACTCGGCTCCTGGCTGGATCCAGACCGACGTCACTCCCGCATCGGCCGCTTCATGAACAACCCGGGCCGTCACTGATCGCGGCACGATAAGAAGGGCGGCGCTGACCGGTTCAGGCAGGCTCGTGAAGTCCTTAAACACCTTAACATCACCCACCTGATCGGCCGCCGGATTGATTGGAAAGACCCGGTAGCCCTTTTGAGTCAGCTCGCGATAGACAGTATTGGAGAATTTCCGGCCACTCCTCGAGAAACCGACAAGGGCAAGGCTCTTGTGTTCGAGGAAATCACGAATCGCCTGGCCCGTTGTCATTTCCATGCTGCCTCCTTAATGTGCACCTCTAGTCGTCAGCTTGAGGCCGAGCCGGCGCTTGCATTCATCGAGAATCTCCGTCGTTCGGCTCGCGCCGACTCGTGTCACACCTAGTGCGCGCACCTCGAGGAGCTTGTCCAGATCCCGGATGCCGCCAGCAGCCTTCACCTGGACATGAGGCGGCGAGTGTTTGAGCATAAGCTTCAAATCATCAATAGTGGCGCCTCCGGGTCCGTATCCCGTCGAAGTCTTCACCCAATCGGCCCCCAGTTCGCCACAGATCTGGCAGAGCCTAATTTTGTGACGATCCTCTAGGTAAGCGTTCTCGAAAATGACTTTTGCCTTTTGGCCGGCCGCGTGTGTTAGCTCGATCAGGGCCTTCAGCTCGGCCTGAACGTAGTCCCAGTCTTCACTGAGCACCTTGCTGATGTTAACCACCATGTCCAGTTCTTCGCCGCCATCTTCAAGTGCTTTCTGGACTTCAGCCAACTTGACAGCCGTGGTGTGCCCGCCATGCGGAAAACCGATCGTGGTGCTGGCTTTGACCGCACTCCCCTTCAACATGCCGGCAGACCGATTCAGGGCGAAGGGCATAATACAAACGCTCGCCACATCGTACTCAAGCGCCAGTTGGCAGCCCGCGTCCAAATCCCGTTCGGTCAAAGCGGGATTCAGCAGCGAATGATCGATCATCTTCGAGATATCACGGTAAGAGAATTCCAACGAGGCTCCTTTTGAGATTCCGGATTTCCCTTGTCATCCGCGCCATTCGCAGGATGCAACCTGCGGGCAGCGCGGAAAGCACGGATAACCCGGATCGCTCATGCCAACTTCACCCGTTTGCGGTCTTTGGATGATTGGTACATCGCCTCCATGACCACCACCCGGGCGGCCGCTTCGCGGGCCGAAACCAGCGGTAAGTCGCCCTGCCCGGCCAGCGAGTCAACGAACATATCCAGTGGTACTGGATACCCTTTCGGAAGGCTGGTCCAGGGCTTCTTCCCGTCGGCCCCTTCGATCTTGTTGGTCTGGTAAAACAACTGACCATTAATGACTGCCGCGTGCCCTTCGGTTCCGCTGATCAGAAGCGATACCGGGTCGGCCACGTCCACCCAGCCGGCGGCCAGAGTTGCGGTCGCACCGTTTTTGAACCGGAACAGTGCTTCACCCGACTCGTCACAACCCGGATACCGGCCGGTAACGACTTTGATGTCTGCCGTAACCCATTCAACGTCGCCCATGAACCACATCAGCAGGTCCAGCAGATGAGTTCCGAGATCGCCGAATGCGCCCACACCCGCAATTTTGGGGTCGGCCATCCACCTCCACTCCTTGTCGAACCATCCACCTAGCGAACCGCTATGGCAGTTAGAGCCGCGAACTCGCGTGATGGTGCCAAAATTCCCCTTTTGCACCTGTTCTTTCAGAAAGAGGTTGACCGGCAGGCAACGCTGAAAATAACCGGTCGTGAATTTGACCTTGGCCTTTTCGATCGCCTCGGCCATGGCCAGACTCTCCTTCCCGGTTACACCAAGCGGCTTTTCGACAAACATGTGTTTTCCGGCTCTTGCCGCTTGGAAAACGAGATCGCTGTGACGGTTGGTTTCCGAGCAGATCACGACAGCGGTCGTCTGAAAATCGTTCCAAATCTCATTCAAGTTGTCTACCGCACGGCTCTCCAGTTCGGCCGCCCACCTTGCCGCGCGTGCTGCCTCATGATCCCATATGTACTTTACGACCACGTCGGGGCGTGCCTTGAGGAGTTGCACGAAACTTGGGGTGTGGATATGCGCGCATCCCACCAGGGCCAGGTGGATTTTCGGTTGATTCTGCCCGGCCAAACCGGTGCCAAAGCGGGCGCCAAGGCCTGCGGCGCCCGCAAGTCCTACGAAACTCCTTCGGTCCATGGGCTCTCTCATAAACCAGAGCCTCCAGCCTACTTATTCGGCGTCGTGTCGCCGGGAATCAGGCCCATGCTCCACTTGACCGCTTCGGTCCACATCTTTTGAATATCCGGGCGACTCCAGACCTCCGGTGGATGTCCCAATCCGCAGTAAAAAACCCGGCCTTTGCCGTAATTCTTAACCCAGGTGATCGGAATGAAGTCGTACTTCACGCCTTTGCGCTTCATATCCACCTTGGATGTGTCCAGGCTCATCAGAACTCGAACCTTATCGGGTGCAAATTGCTTGGTCTGATAAATTTCGTCAGTGATTTCAAAAGTCGGCGGGAAGTGTTTGACGGCCGAGAAGTTAGGATCATCAAGCTTAATGGGCGCCTTGAAAGTATTCCAGGGATGCCCGTCGAAATAGCCGCCGATCATTTCTCCGTATTCCGCCCACTGATAAAAGGTATCGGTGGCGTTGTGAGCCCCCAGGAAGCCCTTACCGTCGTCTCGGACGAAAGAAATAAGAGCGGCTTTCTGCTCATCATCCATCGGCAGTTCGCCGGTGGTCATGAAGAATATGGCGTCGAAGAAATCCAGATTCTTGGCGTTGCCCTCCAGTTTTTTCTTAGTGATCAGTTCGGTGTCGGTCCGGATGTAAGTGTCCCAAAGACCGCTGTCCTTGCCGAGCTTATACATAGTGGCCAGGGCATCGGACACCGAGTCGTGCTGAAAACCTTTTGACATGCCGATTGCCAGGAGCTTTTTCTTACCGGCCTGTTGAGCCTGCAAGGACGAAAGCGGAAGCGTAAGAGACAGGACTGTCAAGCACAGAATAAGAGTTCGGAATATCTTCATATCAACCCTCCGATTTCGGCCTGATGATCGCACAGTAGAAAGCGACAGTCTACTTCAGCCATCCACGCAGGTATTCCCGGCGCATCTTGGCGATTACCTTGATCGAGATATCCTTCGGGCACACCGCTTCACACTCACCGTGGTTCGAGCAGTTGCCGAATCCTTCCAGATCCATTTGTCTGATCATCGCCAAGGCACGGGTGCCGCGCTCCGGATGTCCCTGGGGGAGGGCAGCGAGATGAGCGATTTTGGCGCCGGTGAAGAGTGCCGCCGAACCATTGGGGCATGCTGCCACACAGGCGCCACATTGGATACAGGCAGCCGCGTCCATGGCCTCCTCGGCCTGCTCCTTGGAAACGGGAATGGCGTTGGCGTCGGGGGCTCCGCCGGTATCGACCGAAATAAACCCTCCCGCCGCGATGATTCGGTCTAGTGAACTCCGATCAACGACCAGATCCTTAATCACGGGAAAAGCCCGGGCGCGCCAGGGCTCTATCGTGATTCGATCTCCATCCTTGAAGTGGCGCATATGCAGCTGGCAGACGGTGGTCGCGTCCTGATGCCCGTGAGCCGAACCGTTGACCATGAACCCGCACGTCCCGCAGATCCCTTCCCGGCAGTCACTGTCGAATTCAACAGGCAACTCACCCTTCTTGATTAAGTCTTCATTCAGCACATCGAGCATTTCGAGGAAGGACATGTTGGGAGAAATGCCTTCCATCTTGTAGTCGACAAACTTTCCTTCCGTCCCGGGTCCTGGCTGGCGCCAGATTTTGAGATAAAGTGTCAGCCCCTGATGATTTCCCTGGTCCATTCTTCCACCTGTCATTTGTAACTGCGTTGTGTAACCGGTACGTTCTCAAAGATCAGCGGTTCTTTGTGAAGGATAGGCTGGTCATCGCTACACGGATACTCCCAGGCCGCCACGTATGAAAAATTCTCGTCATCCCGTTTTGCCTCCCCTTCCGGCGTCTGAAATTCTTCGCGGAAATGCCCGCCGCACGATTCCTCTCGGTGCAGG
>DAOTAI010000401.1:0-4750 GCA_035593865.1 Acidobacteriota bacterium | reverse complement strand
CGGAGTCAAACCATGACGATTCGCTCGTTACACGTCAACCGCCCGGCGATTACACACCTCGTAATGTTGGTGTTCCTAAGTCTACTTACGTTAACAACGCGTCTCCCTCTCGCCGCTCAAACCTACTTCCCCCCGCCCGATTCCCAAGGCGGCTGGCGCATGGCGACGACGGCCGAGGAAGTCCGCCGGCTCGCGGGCCTGGACCTGCAGAAGCTTGATGATGCCTTCGAGGAGCTTTCCACTAGCAGCAAGAACGGCGGATTGCTGGTCGTTCGCCACGGATGGCTGGCATACGAGAAGTACTTCGGCCATGGCAGCCGCGAGGCAACGCCGAACCTCGCCTCCTGCGGGAAAGCATTCACCAGCATCGCAGTCGGAATTCTGATGGCCGAGCACCCCGAGCTTTTTCCGCAAGGCCTCGACCAGAAGATTTTCACCCCGCGGTACTTTCCGGCGGAGGTATTTCCCTTGAGCGATCCGGCTAAGGCCGATATCAAACTTGGACAGTTGCTGGCATTTACCGCGGGCATCCGAGGCAACAACCCGGGCATAATTTCAGGCCGGCACGTGACGCTCGACCCGCCCGGACCTGACGGCTGGCAAGCCATGGTGGACGCTGTGGCGGTCGGCAAACAGGACATCGTCGTAGAGGGCCGCAGCACTTCGACAGCGACTCTCTGGTGTCGACCAGGCGAAGGTTACTCCTACGCAACTGCCTCTGCCCATCTGGCCTCGATGATCGTCCGGCATGTCAGCGGGATGGAGCTGGAGCAGTTCGTCAGGACGCGGCTAGCCGAACCTCTGGGCTGGGGGCCATTTACGTACGCGTACAAGCACGCCAGGGAAGTCACACACACCCCGGGCGGTGGTGGGGTCGCTGTGCGCGCCACCGATGTTCTGCGGTTCTGTTTCCTGTTGCTTCATGAGGGACGCTGGCGAGACCGGCAGCTCGTGCCGGCTGACTACGTTCGGCATTGCAGCCGGCAGTCGCCCTACAATCCGCACACACCGTACAGCCTGCAGTTCGACGTAAACAGCGACGGCCACCTCGCCAACGTGCCGCTTGATGCCTTCTGGAAGACGGGCTCGGGTGGACACGCCTTCTTCGTAATCCCTTCACTCGACCTGGTGATATGGAAGCTGGGGGGACGGGATTCACAGTATCAGCAGAACAACACCGGGGTCCCGATGCCAGCTGCTTCCGTCCAAGCTGGGAAAGAGCGAGCCAACTGGACGCCCACCGGACAACTCGACCTTATCCGGTTGTTGCGGAAAGTGCTTGAGGCCGTGATCGTACCGGAGCCGACATCGGCCAGAACCCCAGCCGCGTCACGACCGGGTGGCAGGAATTCCACTGGGTCCAAGCCCGACACTGCAGCGTTCGAGCCCTGGCAGGGAGAAGGCAGACACTGCCAGGCTTTGGTTTTCATCCGCTCAAAGGTGAACGGAAGGGGTATGCCATAACCGTCTCGGCTAATTACAGGATGACTTTTCGATTCGAAGACGGCGATGTCCTTGACCTGGATCTAGAAGGCTATCACTGAAAAGGAAATGTGTCATGAAGAGAAAAAGGGATTGCCGCCGACCCATCCGGGCCAATTGCTGCGGGAAGAGATCCTGCCGGCGACAAATCTGACTCAAGGGGCACTAGCTAAGCAACTGGGAGTGTCGCGAAGGACAATTAATGAGATCGTACGGGAGAAGCGATCGGTGAGCGCGGACATGGCCCATCGGCTGGCCAGGTTGTTTGATACGACACCCGAGTTTTGGCTGGGACTCCAACAGGATGTGGATTTGTGGGCCGCACAACAGGCGCGTGAACGCGAGTACGCGAGGATCAAACCTCTCCGGAAATCGGCATAGGCCTGCAATCAGCTGTATGAGTTGCGGAGGCGATGAGTTGGCTACCACACCGGTTTCTTGCAACTGTCGGGAGATCGCCGGCTTTGCAGAATAAAGGAGAACTTGCGTTCCGACGGGGAGACCGACTTCCGCCGAGACCACCGGGCACTTTACCGTGAACAGGAAGAAAATATTGCCTGGTTCCTCGCTCAGGGTCTCAAAGTTACCCTGCCCCTTGGCAATGATCAGGTCAGCTTCGCTGAAGCATCGCTGAAACTCATGGTTGCATTGGCTCACGGCAGTTCCTGGCACATCTGAACCGTTGTCAATCACTTTCACGAGGCTCGTGAGCCCAACCGCTTCGGCGTCTGCCATGGTCGCATCATTGATAACCGGGCAGCCGCGCACTGCCAGAACGACGCGGTCTTTGGGCAGCCGCTCGATCAACAAGCGATCGAGCACGATTTCACCCGCGTTGTCGGCCAGGTACAGGATTTTGTGCGCCTGACGGATTGCATGCCGGAAATCGTCGATATTTCCGTAAAAGGGCGCCTGAAAGGCGTGCTCGATTCCTTTGAGCACCTCTTCTTCGGTAACCCCTCCATTAATGCCGAAATCGATCATGTTTCCGGCGATTGAGAATCGCAGAGCAGCCGCCACGGGATCAGCAGAAGCATCGATGCGGCGCTCGAGTTCGGGCAGCAGATCAAGCACCAACCGGTTGAAGCGCTCGCGAACCGGCTGATAGAAATCAACCCCGCCCGCTTTCTCATGCAACCAGCGGTAAAAGAGTGCTGCCAGCAGAGGAGGAGGCTGAGTCATATTCATCTCGGCCGTATTCTTGAGAACCTCCCTCATAATCGTTTCCTGGGAGATCGGATCAGTAGTCATGAACCTGGTCGCTTCCAAAGCCTGTCGCAAGAAACAGGGAATGCAGTCAAGTGAGGTTTTCATAGCAACAAATTCAGAATCGCGCCCGCGGCGGTCGCCGCAACCACCATGATTAAGAGATCTTGCTCACCTTCAAACCCAGTCCGCGACATTTTCTTTGAACCCTTCAGCGCGGTTCCTAGATCCTCTCGCGGGCGCCGTATATCTATCGCACAACTCCATGCCGCATTTCCAGTCTCATCCGGCACTCGCGAGAGGGACGGTCTCACGACCTGTTACTGCGCCGGATCTTTACTTTCCAGATTCTCTATTCGTTTTCGGATCCCCTGAAGAGCGTTTTCAAGGGACTCGGCCTGATGCTTCAGGGCCGTCAGTTCCTGCTCCTTGTCCCAGCCCGACGGAGGTTGGGGCGAACTCCCTCCACCGCGCTGCCGGCCGAACAACCCCGAAGCGTAGAACCGATTTCGCCATCCACGGCCTCCCGTCCCCCTGCCTCCGCCGAAGTAGCCGCGACCGAGGATGTAGTTTATAAAGCCGGGAACGCGAAATCCTTGACAGTATCCAGCTGCACGTCCTGTGCGCGGGCCGAATCCGAGTGGCCCGGTCCTATCACCTGCAGGCATTCTTGCCACCTCCTTTCACGAGACTATTTCCATCTCGTTCAACCACTCTTCTATCAAACACCGTGCCAGTCATCGGTGCATCGACCGTGGATGGCGTCGTATTGGCCAACAGGGGCGGGTTTTCAACGCCTTACATTTCATGTTTCCTTTCATCAAAACGGTCATTTTAAGAGAGACACGAGAGCACGACCCTTGCATAACGCAATTTTTGACAACGAGTTAGAACTGTGATAACTGGGTCTCATTAACTCCTCACTGGCTCCCAGGCAAAACGGAGGTGCTCATGTTGTGTCCCATTCGCAGCCACGTTTATTTGAGGGGGCGATTTCTCGCTGCCCTGCTTCTTCTGGTCATTGCTGGTTTTAGTCTTTTTTCCTCGGAATCGCGAGCGCAGGTTCTTTATGGCACACTGGTCGGCCAAGTGAGGGACCCGACAGGAGCCGCGGTTCCGGGGGCCGACGTCACCGTGATTAACGAGGGAACCAATCTTACTCGTCAGACGTCGAGCAGCGATCTTGGAGCCTATAGTTTTCCAACGTTGCCAGTTGGGAACTACACCGTCAAGGTCGCTCTCCCCGGATTCCGACAGTTTGTACGGACCGGAGTTCCGGTGACCGCCAACAGCACGATCCGCGTGGAAGCGGACATGGAGATCGGAGAGGTGAGTGACGACGTGACCGTCAGCGCGGCAACGACAGCGGTTCTCCAGACCGACAGAGCCGAGGTCCGAGCAGAGATTCCAGAAAAGGAACTGGCCAACCTCCCGATTCCCGCGGGGCGCAACTACCAGGAGCTCTTTCGGAACTTGCCGGGTTTCGTGGTCGGAGACCGTCCTAGCGCCAGCGCGACCAATCCTTCCAACTCCTTGATTTTTACGGCCAACGGAACCAGTTCGTCATTGAACAACACGCGCCTTGACGGCGCCAGCGCCACCAACGTCTGGCAGCCTCACCTCACGGCCTATGTTCCCGCTCTCGAAGCCATTGAAATGGTGGATGTAGTGAGCAACAGCTTTGATGCGGAACAGGGCCTGGCGGGAGGAGCCGCCATCAACGTCCGTACGAAGAGCGGTACGAATAGGTTCCATGGCTCGGTGTTCGAGTATCACCATGACCATACTCTCGGGGCCCGCAATTTCTTCTTGCCTCCGGACCAGGGCAAGCAGAAGTACATTTTTAACCAGTGGGGAGGCACCCTCGGTGGTCCGATCCTGAAGGACAAACTGTTCTTTTTTGCCAGTTATGAAGGAACGGCGGACCGCCAGAACGGCAGCCGGATCGTCTCGATCCCGTCGCAAGCGGTCCGCAACGGTGACTTCTCGTCGTTCAGCACCATCATTTACGACCCGGCTACGGGGAATCCGGACGGCTCGGGCCGACTCCCTTTCGAGGGCA
>DAOTAI010000400.1:0-4772 GCA_035593865.1 Acidobacteriota bacterium | reverse complement strand
CAACCAGGGAATGCCGATTTCCAGGCTGATTTCCAAGGAACACGCCGCCGAGCTGAGGAAGACGATTAGTTCGAGCCGAGCCTCGAAATCGCCGCCGGCCAGCTTCGAGTGGGCTCCAGAGAGTGAAAGCACAACGCACGTCTCGATTGTTGACCACGAACGCAATGCCGTAGCCCTGACTTATACGCTCGAAGCAGGCTATGGATCGAGAATCGTGGTTCCCGGCGCCGGTTTCTTGCTGAACAACGAGATGGGTGATTTCAACGCCGGGCCGGGACTGACGACCGAAAAAGGTCTGATCGGCACACCTCCGAACCTGGCGGGACCCGGAAAGCGGATGCTTTCAAGCATGACTCCGACGATCCTGGCGAAAGACGGTAAGCTTTTCATGGTGGTTGGCAGCCCCGGAGGCCGTACCATCATCAACACGGTGCTACAGACGATAATCAACGTGATTGATTTTGGGATGAACATCCAGGAAGCAGTCGACGCGCCTCGAATACATCATCAATGGTTGCCAGATCGAGTCAACTACGAGCGTTTCGGATTATCGCCTGATACCATCGCCATCCTCCGATCGCTTGGGCATTCCTTGAACGAAATCCAGTCGCAGGGGGCGGTCGAGGCAATTCTCTACGATTCGAAACATGACGTTTTGGAAGGGGGATTCGATCGTCGCACGCCCCACGGCGCAGCCGCGGGATGGTAATTGAATGACCGGAATTCCCGGGTTTGTGGTCCCGTTCGGTCTGGAAGAGGTCAGCGCGACAGGCAAAAGAACCACCTCACAACTCGCAGCAGACCCGATCGAGGAACGACCCTTTGTAGTTCGACCCCTTCGGGGGATCGCCGCCAACTTAACTGTTCTTAAGGCCAACGGCCTGACTCAGGTTAGCCTGGGGCGAAGCCCCAGGAACCAGTCGAAGCGCGGGTTTCAGCGCTGAAGGCGCGACTCAGAGCTCTAATCAGTCCACAAGTAGTGCTCGCGATACGGAGCAGTGGAGCCTAGCGGTCGGCTTCTATCCATTCCCGCCCGTCGGCAGAAAGCAGCGAGAAAGCAGCCTCGGGGCCGTCGGTCCCCGCGGCATAGTTCGCGAAATCGACCGGCGGGTGCGTCTCCCAGTGCCTGATGACTGGATCAACCAAGGCCCAAGCGGATTCCACCCAGTCGCCACGCGCGAATAGCGTCTGTTCGCCTCTCATAGCGTCGAGCAGAAGCCATTCATACGCCGACGGCGGCTTCTCAATTCCAAAGGCGTCGGCGTACACCATTGTCATCTTGACCGGCTGCATGCAGATTTCCGGCCCGGGTTGCTTGGCTATGAAACGCTGGATGATCCCCTCTTCCGGCTGCAACCGGAAAGTCAGCGCGTTACTTCGTTCCGGTGCGCTGTAATCAGGTGAAAACATCAGGTGAGGAGTGGGTTTGAATTGAATGGTTACTTCGGCCCGTTTGCGCGACATGCGCTTACCGGTCCTCAAGTAAAACGGGACTCCGGCCCAGCGCCAATTGTCGATCCAGAGTCTAAGGGCGGCAAAAGTCGAGATGTCAGACGAGGGCGAAACACCTTTTTCCTGTCGGTAGCCGGGCACGTCGTTGCCGCGGATCCTGCCGGGCCCGTACTGTCCGCGCACTGCATCCTTGATTGGGTTCAAAGGGCGAATGGCTTGCAGCACTTCGACCGTCTCGTTACGCAAAGATCGACTGTCGAAATGAAGGGGCGGCTCCATGGCGGCCATGCAAAGCAGTTGCAACAAATGGTTCTGAACCATGTCGCGCACAACACCGGTCGATTCGTAAAAAGCAGCGCGTCCCTCGATCCCGATTTCTTCCGCCACGGTTATCTGGACGTTGTCGATGTAATTCCTGTTCCATATCGGTTCAAAACTCGGATTGGCGAACCTAAAGACCAGCATGTTCTGAACTGTTTCCTTCCCCAGGAAGTGATCAATACGATAGATCTGCTCCTCGGTGAAGGCTTGACTCAGGTCAGCGTGAAGCGCAGGCCGATTCCCGGCTCGTCCCAAAAGGCTTCTCAATAACGATTCTCCGCCACCCTGCAGACGAATCGACGAGCTTCGAACGTCTCAGTCCCGCGACTATCGTGGGGTAAAGTTCGGGGGGAGTGGCCAGGTGAAACAGCAAGTTTTCGGGAAGATGGAATTCGGCTCGCAACTTCGAGATTGTCTGGCGTAACTGCCGGTATCCTTCCGAATCGGGATCGCCGAAGTCTCCCTGGGCGAAGAAGAGATGCCGGCTGAACTCCTGCCAGGTGTCGTTGTCCAGGGAGCTTCGAGTGCTTATTGCCTGGCGCATCTCTTCTCTGAAGTGCTCGTCCTTCCAAGGTCGGCGGGCGAATCCGATGACGGAAAAAGGGTCAGGCAAGAGCCGTCGCGAGAACAACCGGTACAAGGACGGCATCAATTCCCGTCGGGTGAGGTCGCCGGAAGCCCCAAAAATCACGAGGGTGCAGGGGTCGGGAATTTCCCTCGGGCCATAGCCTGTGCATCCCGCCTGAAAGACTTCTCTCATCTGTAGGTATTCCCCATCACCTTGATGATTTCTCGCTTGACGACCAGCGGATCAATTCTGCCTTCCTTGCGATAGATCACTTTTCCGCCGGGTGCAATAAGCATGGTGTAAGGAAGGGCGCCACTGGACATCTTTCCACCAGCAAAATCATCCAGCACGTCGAAAAGCTTATAACCGCTTTCGGCGAAAATAAGATTCGTGGTCGAAGCCTGCTGTTCCTTCAGGAAGGCAAGTGCTTTTTCCTTGTCTTGGAGATCGTCGGCGCTGATTGTAATCAGTTCGAATTCCCTGTGCCGATACATCCGATTGATTGTCACGAGATCCGGGAACTCCACCCTGCAGGGGCCACACCAGGTCGCCCAGACGTTTACGAGGCGGAGCTTGTCGCTCCGGTTCTCAAGCAACTGCTTGACTTGAGCTGAATCGGCGACCTTGATCGTCACGGGCTCTTGCGCCCATTTGGCGAAAGCTTCGTCGACCGAACTACGCTTATCCGCCCACTTCACCGAACAGCCGAAGGTGCGGGTATGTTCGACCGGAACGGGCTTTCCCGCCAATAGCGCTTCAATCGCATTTCGTGCATCGGGGCTTTTGACCTGGTCCGGACGGCGCTCATTTTCGTCCACACGCCCGACGTAGCGAAGCCGACGAGCCTCGTCGAAGATGAACACGTGAGGAGTCGCTTTCGGGCCGTATGCTTTCGAGACCTCCTGGGTATCCCCATCGTAGAGGTAAGGGAAATTGAACTGCTTGTGCTCCGCCCGCAGCTTCATTTCCTCAAAAGAATCACTCATGTCGCTCCAGCCGAGTTCGTCCAGCCGGACAGCTTTCGGGTCGTTGGGCGATATGGCAACAAAGGCCACGCCTTTATCTTTGAAGTCGGTTACCAGTTGTTTGATCCTCTCTTCATATGCCTGCGCAGTCGGACAGTGATTGCAGGTGAAGATGACGGCCAGGACCTTCGCCTGCTGGAAGTCGCTTAATGAATACTCTCGTCCGTCAACACCCGGGAGCCGGAAATCAGGCGCCGGGGCGCCGATCGCAAGCGTCGGATAGTCCTCGTCGGCAAACAGAAAACCAGGCAGAAACGTGCAGAGACTCAATATCGTGACAATAAAGGCCGGTCGTATGATCATCGGTGACTCCTTTTTAACTGTATTGTAGCTGGCTGAAAATACAGGGACAAAGGGGTAAATGGGAAACTGCCGGGGTGGGTCCAATCGATCAAACGGAGCCCGGAGCACGGTGTCGATGTTTTGGCGTTAAGACGATTTTCCATTTTCCATCGTTCATTTTCCATTTTCCGTTTCGGACAGGCGAGGACGAAAGAGATGGATGAAATGGAAAATGGAAAATGAACGATGGAAAATGGAAATTGCTTTTATTACCGCCCGGCAAGGGCCGGGTCGCTCCGCTGAAAACGCTGCGCTCAAGGCTCTGTTCAGTTGATTGGTACCCCTGCAGTTGAACCTCTTGCAGTTTGCCCCTTTGTCCGTTTGTCTCTAGAATGGAGCGCTTATGTCAGACGAGAGCTTTCTTATCCCTCCGTACGGAGGGGTTTTGGTTAACCTGGTTCCGGAGACCGAGGAGTGCGAGGAGTTGCGGGCGCGGTCAACGGCTCTTCGCTCTATTCAGATTTCCGATCGAGCGGTTTGCGATCTCGAACTCCTGGCTACAGGCGGCTTTTCCCCGCTGGATCGTTTCATGTCAGAGGAAGACTACCGGTCTGTCCTGGAAAGCATGCGCTTGGTGAAGGGAAACCTGTTCCCGGTTCCCATCATTCTTCCCATTGATCCGGAGGCGTTCCGACCCCGATTGGACGAAGAAGTGGTCCTGCGAGACTCCCGCAATCTTCCCCTGGCTATCCTCCGACTGGAAGAGGTCTTTTCCTGGGATCTTCAGGAATGCGCCAGTCAATTCCTGGGCACCTGCGATGAGCGTCATCCACTGGTCGCGGAAATGTATCGCTGGGGCAAATTGGCGGTTTCCGGCCCGCTTCGGGTCTTCAGCCTGCCTCGTCATCAGGACTTCCGGACGCTGCGGTTGACACCCAAACAGGTCAGGAAAGAGTTAGCCGACCGCGGTCGCCCCCAGGTTGTGGCTTTCCAGACCCGGAACCCTCTTCATCGCGTCCACGAGGAGTTGACCCGTCGCGCCATCCGACACACTGACGGGACGTTGCTTCTGCACCCCGTGCTCCACCTGACAAAGCCGGGAGACGTCGATCACTATACGCGGG
>DAOTAI010000399.1:0-4811 GCA_035593865.1 Acidobacteriota bacterium | reverse complement strand
GCGGCCGCGTGCGAAAACCAGGTCATAACAGCCGAGCAGCGTTTCCGGCCGCATTGCGGGATTGCCGTTGCTGAACCCCGCGATATCCAGGGTTATTCCCAGGCTGGAGCAAGCTTGGCGAATGGTCCTCCCGTAGTTTTCTTCGGTTGCCAGGTTGTCGAACAGGAGAGCCTTGCGAGGCGAGTTCGGAAGCGGGCCGCGCGGTCGAAATCTGGCGGTATCGACGAAGTTACTGATTATCGTGACTTTGTCTTCTGGAATGCCGTACCCGCAGATCAGGCTGTCGCGCAGGATCTCGCTGACGACCACGTAACCCAGGATTCGCGGATGCGATGGCGGCGTCTCCACCCACGGAATCCAGCCGTGACAGAAGCACACTGCAGGGACGCCCGGAAAGTGCGCGAGCGCGGTCATCGCCTCTAAATGATGCTGACCGTGAATGAGATCGGGGGGCGAAGCGATCAGTCTCGGATCGTCAACCACAGGGATTCCAGCGGAATGGATCTCCTCTGCTACGACCCCCAGACGAGGGCTGTAAACAAGCGGCTTGTGCCCGCGCCTGCGCAGCTCTAACGCTACGTCCCGCACATACAGTTCGGAACCCGCCCGGTTTTGAAGTGCGGTATTTGTAAGCAGTACCCGAAACGAGCGAGGCTCGGGGTTCACAGCGTGGCATTATACAGCGATTGCAGAGCCGTGGCGTCTTTTTGCGAAGTAAGCCACGGCCCGTCCTGCAATCGCAACTTATGCAGCGGTCGGCGGAGTATCGGACGCCTCATCTTCTTTCGGGAACGGCTTCCGAATACTGAGCACCGGACAATCAGCCAGCTTAATTACTTTCTCGGCAACGGATCCAAACAGGAGACTCAGCCACCCGCTTTCGCCTCGAGTCGCCATGACGATCAGGTCGATTTGATGGCTCTTTACCATCTTCAGAATCTGGTCCGTGACGTCACCGTGAGACAGCACGGTCTCAACTTTGAGATCTTTGGGGAGGCAATCTGCAACTTGGTGCAGTTTTGCCTTGGCGTCGGCTTCCAGGTGCCGAGCGTATTCGGGGACGAGGTAGTGATAATTGGGGTCCGGACCGGCCTCGGGGTCTTCGCGCAGAACGTGCACGACGAAGATCTGAGCACCGGTCATCCTTCCCATTCTGACAACCCAGGGAATGGCTGCCGATGATGCCTCGCTGAAGTCCGTGGGGAACATTATTCTTTCGATTCTTGCCATGGTGTTCTCCCTTTGCCTTTCATCACGCAAGCCGTGTGCCAAATGCGATTACTCCATTATCCGTCAAGTAATTGAGGTGGCAAATCAAGCAGACATGCCAACTGGGGAGAAAAGATCCAGCTGGAGAATTTCTCCTCAGTCCAGACTTGTCAATTCGGGATGCGGCGGCTGGATAGTCTCTTCTTCTTGTCTGCAAGTTGTTCTGACTGAAGACGATGTTTGTCAAACGAACCTTGCCTCTCCTTTTGGAAACAATCTTGCCTGACTTCTCGGTCGTAACAATGAAACAGGAGGTGACTGTGATGTCGGCGTTACCCAAACATGTTTACTGCCCTGATTGCAACCGTCAGTTTACCGCTATACCCGGTTCTGACTGCTTCTGCGCGTGTGGCACGTCGTTTCGAATCAAATCTGACGGTACAGGTATTGAGCGGATTCCGGCCGACCCAAAATCCGCAAACCTACCTCCCCCTCGGCCGTCGCTGGCACAGGCGGAGTAAGACAGGCCGCCGGATCGCGACGGCAGAGTGAACAAAGCGAGGCACTAAAAAAATGAAACCAGACGTATTTGGTGACTTGAGAGACTGGGGACGGGTCCTGGCCCTCCTGCGGCTCTTTGAAGAAAAAGGAACACTGGATGAGGTCCAGGAGGGGCTGATCAGACTGCTGAAATACCGGGAGAATTGGCAGGTGCGGGAACGGGCAGTGCTTTTGGCTCGGCAGGTGAAGTCCCCTAGCGACGAGTTGCTCCTTGCTGTACTGGACATGATGAACGATCGCACCACTTATCTGGATGCCAGGATACTTGCCGCGCAGACACTTGCGCAGCTCGCCCCTCGGGCTCTAGCCCGGAGCGATAACGGGGAACAGATGAGGGAGTTGATTCTGTCCAGACTGTCAACTCTGCTTGGAGTTGTTGAGCCACCGGTCCTTTCGGAGTCAATACACAAGGCCCTCAGCACTGTGGAACTGGCAGAAATGCCGACCGAGGCGCATTATAAGGGAAGCGAGGAGAAATCATATGGTTATAGCGGTGCCCAAAGAGATCATGCCAAATGAGGGGCGCGTAGCAGCAATCCCTGACACGGTTCGCAAATTGATCCAGCTGGGTTTCGAAGTGATGGTCGAGAACGGTGCGGGCGCCGGTTCCGATATTTCAGACGAGGAATATCTAGGGGCCGGTGCCCGCCTGGTGGCCGACACCGAGCTTTTGTACGCTTCCGCAGATGTCGTTCTCAAGGTGAAGCAACCGCTGTTTAACGCGAAGCTGGGCAAACACGAAATCGACATGATGAAGCCCGGCACTCTTCTAATCGCGTTTCTTCATCCGGCCGCTCCTGGCAACAATTCCATGGTCAAAAGACTTCGGGCGGGAAAGATTACGTCGCTGACTATGGATGCTATTCCCCGCACGCTCTCGCATGCGCAGGGAATGGATGCCCTGACCAGTATGAGCACGGTAACCGGCTACCGTTCCGTCCTCCTGGCGGCGGTTCGACTCCCTAGGTTCATCCCCATGATCGGGACCGCAATCGGCACCATCCAACCGGCGAAGTTTCTGATCGTTGGGGCGGGAGTCGTTGGTCTGCAAGCAATTGCCACGGTGCGCCGGCTTGGAGGGGTATCCGTTGCGGTGGACATTAGACCGGAGGCCCGAGAACAGGCGCGCAGCCTCGGAGCCAAGATCGGAGGGTTTGAGGTTCCAGAAGAACTGGCGATCGGTGCGGGCGGTTACGCCAAGGCGCTGCCGCAGGAGTGGATCGAGCGCGAAAGAGAAGCCTTGATTCCGCTGGTAGCGGAGGCTGACGTCGTTATATCGAGTGCCTTGGTGCCGGGCGAACGGGCGCCTGTGCTGCTGGATGAGGGGATGATCAGCCGCATGCGCGCTGGATCAGTGGTGGTTGATGTCGCCATCGACCAAGGCGGCAATTGCGAGCTGACCAAGGCGGGCGAAGAGATTAAATTCAAAGGTGTCCGCATCTGCGGTTTCGAAAATATCCCCGGCGGCTTGCCACACCATTCGACATGGCTTTACGCCAACAACATCTATCAATTCGTGCGAATGCTTTTCAATGGAGGCGCCCAGAATCCGGACCTCTCCAACTCGATTGCTCAGAGTTGCCTGGTCACACACGCGGGGAGCATCGTTCATGCAGGAACGTTGAAAGCCATGGCAGCGTTCGACAAGGAATCGCTGGCTCAGCCCTGATACTTCGTGGAGATTGGCGGTGATATGGATAACTTTTACCTGCTCTTGCTGGTGTTTGCCGCTTCAGGCGTGATCAGTTACGGTCTAATCAGCCGCGTTCCGCCACGACTGCATACGCCCTTGATGTCGATGACCAATGCCATATCCGCAGTCGTTATCCTGGGCGCGCTGCTTCTTTTCGCTTCCCCACCCGCCCCCTGGGAACGGGCGGCTGGCGCGGTTGCTTTGGCTGCCGCGAGTTTCAACCTGGTTGGCGGACTGGTGGTGACATTCCGAATGCTGAGATTTTTCAAATGAGTCATGACTGAGTAGAAAGCGCCAGGTGGAGGCAATGCTGCTCGCGGATCTCGCAATCGTTGTTCTGTTTCTGTTCGGTGTGGCGCTCTTTCGTTCACCGAAACGGGCCCTTTACGGCACCTGGGTGGCTGGCTTCGCACTCATTCTGGCTGCCCTGTCGGTGTCGGTTCGCCACGATTTGTTCGATGTTGAATGGGTCCTGATTGGGATTGTCCTCGGCTCGACAACTGGCTGGTGGTGGGCGGCAAGAAGCGACTCGATAAAAGTCCCGGCGCTGGTCGCTTTTCAAAACGGGGCGGGCGGTCTAGCCTCCTTTCTTATCTCAATGGTGGAACTGGTCAGGCGGCCCGATTCCGGAATGGGCGTCGCCGAGATTTCCGGTATCATTGGCTTGGTTCTTGGTGCGGCAACCTTCTCTGCCAGTCTTCTGGCTTCAGCCAGGTTGGCGGGTTCGATCGGGCAGAAGCCGGTAGTTTGGCGCGGACACCATCTTTACCTGATCATCACGTCTTTGGCGATCCTCGGCTTTGTTATTCCGGGAGTTTGGGAAACCGGCGGCATGCGGGTAGCGTGTTTTGGAGCAGCCGTCGGCCTGTCGATTCTCCTGGGTCTGCAGTTTGCCGTGCGGGTAGGGGGCGCCGACATGCCGGTTCTTATCTCGTTTCTGAATGCGAACTCGGGGTTCGCGGCGGCGTTTTGCGGCCTGATCGTCGATCATCAACTACTCGTAGCCACCGGTGCCACTGTCGCCGCGTCGGGATCGATCCTCACGCTAGCCATGTGCCGTGCCATGAACCGAAGTCTGCGACATGTCCTCTGGGGAGGAAGTGTGGGAAGTCCGATGGCCGGCGTCGAAAGCCAGGTCGTGCCCACGCCCCTTGGGAATCCGGGAAATGCTGAAGCCACCGAGGCCGCGCCGGCGCTCCAGCAAACCTCAGAGGCTGACAGCTGGGAGATGGCGAAGAGGGCTTGTAAAGAGGCTACTTCGGTGATTATTGTGCCGGGCTACGGTATTGCGTTGGCCGAGGCGCACCATGAGCTGGTGCTGGTTCGTCGCATTCACGACGCGGCGGCG
>DAOTAI010000398.1:0-4829 GCA_035593865.1 Acidobacteriota bacterium | reverse complement strand
CAGGGTAGGCGAAATTCGGCCCCTTGCCGACGAGCTTTCCGTTCAGATAGAACTCCTGGCGGTGCGCTGCGCTCACATAAGCTCGCGCACGAGCGATCGGCTTCGCCGGTAGTCGTTCTGTCCGTCGGAAATAAACATAGTCTTCGGATTCGTCCCGATTCTCGGCCCAAATCCACTGGGCCTGCCAATCCTGATTATCCAGAAGACCCAGTTCAAATCGTGCGACGATGGACCAGGGACTCACCTCACCCCGGCTGTTCCAGGTGCGAACCTGCCAGTAGCAGACCTGCCTGGAGGCGAGTACTTTGCCCGCGTAGCGAATGCCGGACGAGATCGCGCCGAAAGTTTTCCCTGAGTCCCAACAGTCGGGCGATGTTTTGAGTTTGTCCTCGGATGAAGCGATCCGGATCTGAAAAGCAGATTGGACTTCACCCGGCGATGAGTCGCGAGGAAGCCACGAGAAGAGTGGGTTAGGCGTACCAATTCCGATCGAGTTCTGGCGATCGTTGACCGCCAGACCAACGGGCGCCAGCGGTTTTGACCTCGCAGGAAGGATCAAGCTGCACAGGACGACCAGGCCCAAGACCAGGTTGCGGGTTCGTCTCATCAGCCCGGATGGTAGCGACACCGGTACCTGGTGTCAACGATACACTTGGCATAGAAACCAGTACCGGAGTTTCCGGGTCTATCGCTCCAGCGGCGTCTCTTCCGCCAGGCCCGCTTCCCGAGGAGGAGATGTTACAGACGGAAGTTCTTGCTTCATTCCTCCGAACTGAGCAACTTTCAGGTACACGCTCTTCACGGAATCCTGCGATACCAGCTGTAGGGCTATCCGGTTTGCGAGCTCCTCGGTGTGGAGATAAGGGTGATGAGTGAAAATCCAGATGTGCCCGAATTCATGGGCGATCGCTGCTCGTACTTCCTCGGGAGAGAGTGCCCTCAGGAAATTCTGGTCGATGCTCAGGATAAAAACGTCGTCTTCCTTCGGAGATTTCCGGACCGATACAAGCCTCTTGTCGTGGACCACGACCCGGATGCGAACGCGCTGAGTAATGCGCAGTCGAGCCCGGAATTCGTCCGCAATCGCTTGCAGTTTCTGAACCTCGCCGGGTATCAGTCTGCCGGCTTCACCCGCAATCCGACCGGATACGGCTAGAAGCAGCAGGACTGGGTAGATAAGGTAAGAAACACTCTTAACGCCTCTGTGAAATCCAAATAACGCCATTTTGACCGCGCGGGGAGTATATCATCCGACTCGCCTATTCTGCATCAGGGATAAATTCCCGGTTTTGGCCCCATGTCCTTCTATATGTCCGGAGCGGGCTGCTTTGCTAATTAGGTGTAAGTTCAATTAATGTCAGGTTTACGTCTCTAGGCGAAGCCGGGGAAGGACGGCTCGCAAGGTGGCATACCGGTTGCAACCCCTTAAAAGATCAAGTGAGAAAAAAGTTTTTTCTGGAGGTTTGACGGATGACAAGACAAAAAGCCTTGCCAATTACTTCGCTCCTGCTGGCGCTGTTGTTCGCTGTTACGGGCGCATTTGCTCAGAGCGAGCAGACGTACCCGCAGAGCGGCAGCCAGGAGATGCAGCAGGAGATGTCCATCACTGGACAGCTTAAGAGCGTCGACCCCGATGCAAAGACGATTGTTGTCACGAGCTCTGACGGAACAGACATGGAGTTCCGATACGATGAGCAGACCCAGATCACCGGGGCTCAGGATTCAATCGAAGGTCTAGCTAGCAGTTCAGGTTCTGAGGTTACGGTCTTCTATCGCGAGGATGACCAGCAGCAGAAGTGGGCTACGCGAATCGATGCACAGTCGGCGACAGGACCAGGGACGACTGAAGAGACTCCGCAGGATCCGGGCACTACGCCTGACAATCCGACCGATCCGAATCGGCCTCAGGATGACCCCGGACAGCTTCCTGATCCTCAACAGCCCTAACGGAGTAACGCTCTTCACCACAGGGTTGGCCGCGCGTTCTCCGCGGCCGCCCTCCTTCCTTTCTATAGGCCGACCTGAATCCCACCTAAAACACAGAACGGAGCCTGTAGTACGCCGCCCGGTATGCAGATCGGCTTCTTCAGCCGGGCGGTCAATCGTTCATAGGAATGGACTCGTCGTGAACGTGACTGTCACCCTAAAAATTGTCTTGCCTAATGTTGCGGGTTCAATTCTTAGCCAGCGTCCCCATTTCCGCGCCCAGTGCTCACGGGGCCGGACTCTCCAGAGTCCGGCATGGGAGAAAAAGGTGCCGGCTGTATCGATCCTGCCTCGCAGTCCGGCGCCGGACTCTGGAGAGTCAAACCACAATAAAAGACACAGCAATCAACCAGCGTGGGTCCGGTTGAGTGCCGTCTTAAGGCGGGTCGTCCATCTGGAAAAATGGATTCGTAATGAACGCGACTTCTGCTATAAAGCATTGTAGTGCCTGATGTTGCGAGTTTAGCTCTTAGCCAGCGTCCCCATTCACCCATTTCAGCAGGTTTCGTAGTTCGTAGTACCGGCTTTAGCCGGGCCTTAAATCGTTCATGTAGCAACAACTGACCGCTGGGCAAACTGCCCGGCTAAAGCCGGTACTACGAACTTTCGATCCCGGCCGCTTTCCGTTCGTGGTTACGCCAACGTTTTTCTTCTCGCAACTCCCCGCCTTTCGAACAACGGAACTTCCTGCCTCTTTGATCCGTACACGGTACTTGAGAGGAGTTACGGGGAGTTCCAATGAAATCGAAAAGATCGCGCACAAAATGGGTGGTTTTGACAGCGTTTATCCTGATCCTGGCCGCCGGCGGTGTTGCCTATCGCAGCTCTCGATCCAGCGCCTCAACCATTGGGTCGGATAGCCTGGCTGAGGCCAAGAGAGGAGACATTGCCCGGTCGGTTGTCGCGACGGGCGTCGTGGAGCCAATCTCCAACCGTATCGAGATACGAAGCAAGGCCAGTGGGATCGTTAAGCAGATCTACGTGGACGTCGGCGACAAGGTCGTAACGGGTCAGGTCCTCGTAGAGCTGGACCGAGACCAGCTGGTTGCGCAGTTGCGGGAGGCGGAGGCCAATTTGGAGGCGGCCAAGGCGGACCTTGCAGCGGCGAGAGCCGAATTGGAACGTAACCGAATTCTGGCCGAAGGTTATGACGTCGAACTGGCGCGGTCCAATCATGAACGCAGCATTGAACTGTTCGAGCAGAAACTGATTTCGCGAGCCGAATTCGACCTGACCAAAGGACGACTTGATGAAGCTCTTAACCGGCAGAGGGCCGCAGCCGCTTCAATTGGTGTGTCGCAGGCCACAATCGAACAAAAACGAGCCGGAGTCGCTCAATTCGAGGCCATAGTTGAGCGCATTATGGAGGAACTCCGGTACACCACCATTCGCTCCCCGATAGACGGCTTCGTTCTCTCCCGTGAGGTGGAGATCGGCAGTGCCGTCTCCTCGATTCTGACTATGGGCGCGGGCGCGACCCCGGTGCTTACCCTGGGGGACATGAATGATGTCTACGTAAAAGGGGAGGTCAGCGAGATCGATATCGGCAAGGTCAAACTTGGTTTGCCGGCACGGATCACCGTCGAAACCTACAAGGACAAGGTTTTTCACGGGAATGTCTACAAGATCGCCCCGCTCGGCAAGGAGAAGGACAACGTGATTTCCTTCGAGGTACGAGTTTCGGTAGACAACCACGAGGGTCTGCTTCTGGCGAACATGTCGGCCAATGCCGAAATCATTCTTGAGGAGCACAAGGACGTTCTGATCGTGCCGGAAGGGGCGCTCATCTATGACGGAGCTCGGAAAACCTTCGTCGAAGTTCCTGATGCCACCAGCGAAAACGGCCGTAAGAGGATCCCTGTGGAACTGGGCATCACGACCGGGACCAAGGCCGAAGTTCTGTCGGGTTTGAAGGAAGGCGACCGGGTCATTCTCCAGTAACGGGAACACCTATGCGATCTTTCAGAATGCCCGCAGAAATCTTGCGCCAGGCTGTCGAAGTCCTGTGGCGTCATAAACTGCGCAGCTTGCTGACCATGTTTGGAATCGGTTGGGGCGTGGTCGCGCTAGCCCTGATCCTGGCCGCCGGCGACGGCTTCGAGCAAGGCTCGCGCGACAACTGGAAGCAAATCGGTGATCGGATTGTCATGGTGTTTCCCGGACGCACCGAACTTCAGGCCGGGGGACGCCGGGCCGGGCGCGATATCCGACTTTATGAATCAGATGTCCGGGCCATCCGAGAGCAGTGTCCGGCAGTCGAACTTGCAGCCGCCGAGGTCAAAACCTGGGGCGTCTCTGTCAGCAGTGATTGGAATAGCGGCCGGTTCCTGGTTCTCGGAGTCGATCCCGATTACCTGGCTATGAGGAATTTGGCGGTAGGTACCGGGCGCAACATCACCTGGAACGATGTCGAGAACAGGTCGCGGGTTTGCGTGCTTGGCGATTCCGTCCGCAAGCAACTGTTCGAGGACCGGAGTGATATTATCGGCAGCGCCGTTCGAATCGCCGGTTATCGCTACGTGGTCGTCGGCCTGATGCCGGAAAAGAATCAGAACAGCAGTTACGATGGTTGGGATAACGACAAAGTCGTCATACCGGCGCCGCTGCTTCGTTCGGATTGCCCGCCAAGTCCCGGTGTCGCTTCCGAGGGTCGCGTCAACACGATCGTCTATCGCCCCCGCTCGGTTGACAGTTGGCGGCTGGCTCAACATCAGGTCAGGTCCACGCTGGCACGGATCCACGGTTTCGATCCCCTCGATGAGGCCGCCGTCCCAATGTGGGACACGATCGAAACGGCCAAGTTGTTTGAAGGTACTTTTGGCGCTCTCGGCATTTTCCTGGGT
>DAOTAI010000397.1:0-4834 GCA_035593865.1 Acidobacteriota bacterium | reverse complement strand
ACGGTCGAGCACAAAAAGCCGATCCACGTTCGGATTATGAACCAGGACTTCGTGAAAAGGAGTCTCGACCACTACACCAACTTTGCAGTTTGGCAGCCGCTTGGCAGCTGCCAAAGCGGGAGTCATCAATACGGTGTCACCCAGCGAACGAAGCCGGAGGAAGACGACGCGCAATTCTTTCTTCTCGCCGATCGGGTATTGCATTGGTGCGCCTTCGTCCGACTCCTGGTCAGGCCTGCGGTCCTCTCTCCGCTTCAGGCGGCTCAATCGTTGCCTCTTCTATAAGCATAACTGGAATATCGTCTCGAATCGGATAGACCCGATGGCAATTCACGCACTTCAGTCCATTCCCGTCGGCCGTCAGTTTGACGTCAGCCTTGCAGGCCGGGCAAGCGAGAATATCCAGCAATTCCTGACTGATCGGCATTTTCCATTCTCCTTATGTTGACTCCTTATGCACCCAGCGGCACCGTGCGGAGTCGAGAATACCGAGCGCCGTCCGGGCGCAGGTCGCTGCGAAACAGGACCACTTCGTTGACCAGTACCGTGCCGGCCGAAGCCTCGGGACCAGCTTTCCGCAGATACTCCCCGAGCGCCTTTAAATTGTCCTTCGATTTCAACCGCACCAACGTCAGATGCGGACGGAATGGCCGTCCTTCGCGACCAAACCCAAGCGCTTCAGCGGCTTCCTCAATTCTCTGCTGCAGCGACTCGAGTGCTTCACTCCGTTCGAGCCCCATCCAGACTACCCTGGGATTGGAAGGCCCGGGAAACACCCCAAGCCTCCGCACATCGACCTGGAACGGCTTCGCACCTCTCACAGCGTGCTCAAGTGCAGAACCAATCTCTTCGACCTGCTGTTCGGCGATATTTCCCAGAAACTTGAGCGTCAGATGGAAAGAGTCGGGTCTTGTGAAACTTCCCTTAAGACCCAGCTCTTTCAGTTCTCTCCCATACTCATGAAGCCTGGCACGCACCTCTTGGGGCAGATCGACGGCTATGAAACTTCGGATCATAGGAGCCGCCTCCTTAACCAGTCAAGTGCCATCCTGGCAGTGCGCAATCGAACGGCCTCCCGATCGCCCGGCAAGGACAACTTCCTGGATTCGCTTCCCTTCGCATCTGCAAGCCCGATATAGACCAAACCCACGGGTTTCTCAGGAGTCCCTCCCTCAGGACCCGCTATCCCGGTTGCGGATAAGCCGAAGTCTGCTCCAGCCAGCCCCCGCACCCTTTCTGCCATTGCTTCAGCAACCTGGGCACTGACCGCGCCCCATTGCGAAAGCATCTCGCGGCTGACATCCAGCCAGCTGGCTTTAGAGTCGTTGCTGTAAGTAATCATGCCGCCTCTGTAGTAAGCCGAACTGCCTGGAACATCAGTGATCAGTTTACCTATAAGACCTCCCGTGCACGATTCCGCCGTCGCCACCGTTTTCCCACGTTGCCGCAATAGCGCGCCGGTTGCTTCTTCGAGCGATTCTCCTCGTTCCGAGAAAACCGACTCGCCGAGTACTTCCCGGACCCGGCTCGTCAATTCAGCAAGAACCGGGCCTGATCTCTCGTCCGTGTCCTGCCCGACCCAATAGAAGAGAAGGTCCACGATTCCCCCCGACGCCAGGATGGTTGTCTCAACGTCCGGGTAGCTCTTGTATACAGGTGAGACCAGGTAGTCGACCTTGGACTCTCCCTCTGAGGCTATTCTCAGATGCCGATAGACGAGCGGCGGGGCAAGGTGGCGCTGCCTGATCAAACCCATGACGTGGTTCGTGACCATGGGCTTCAGCTCATGCGGCGGTCCCGGGAGCAGAAAAACCAGGTGGTTTTCATAGGTAAGGAACAAACCCGGAGCCGTTCCGTTGGGATTTGCGAGGACCTCTGCGCCCTCCGGTACCATGGCCTGTTGTCGGTTGTTGGGCGTCATGGCGACGCTGATACGGGCGTATCGCTTTTCAAGCTGCGCTAAGACCTCGTCGTTCATGCACAGCCTGCGACCCAGGACGTCCGCAACAACCTCCCTCGTGATATCGTCCTGGGTTGGACCGAGCCCCCCGATGCAGATGACGATCTCCGCCCGCTCGAGCGCCGAGGAAAACACCTGCCGCAGATCCGCAAAACGATCACCGACAATCGTCTTGCGCCACACGCGAATGCCCGCCTTATTCAGCTGCTCGGTGACGAAGAGGGAGTTGGTGTCAAGTCGCCAGGGTGAAAGCAACTCGGAGCCGATTGCGATGATTTCCGCGCGCATTTTGGTGAACAGTCTCCCTAAAAAATGACCCAGGGTACCTGAAAAACGGTACCTTGGGCATCTTGCCTTGTCCCCTCCGGGACAAAAAACCGAACCGTATTTGAGCGCTTATGCCCCTTCGGGGTCGAAATACAAAGAAAGCTGCAGTCGTCAAGTTTTTGCAATTGGCTCGTTCAATTTGCCAGGTATTCACTGGCGATCCTCATAATCAGGCCCGCGTAAATGCCGGCGATCAAGTCATCGGCGATAATCCCCAGACCGCCGGGGAGATGTTCGGCTCGACCAGCCGGAAACGGCTTGCTGATGTCAAAAACTCGAAAAAGGATAAAGCCCGCGATCAGGGTCCCGGCACTAACCGGGACCCAGAGAAAACAAGTCATCTGCCCCACAATCTCGTCAGCGACAACCTGTTGAGGGTCGGGATTGCGAAGGGTGCGAGCGACCTGGTCGGAAGCCCAGACGGCAGCGATGCCTAAGACAAGGCACACACCCCCCAAGACTAAACGAGAGCCATCAGGCAGGAATCGGTCCAGCAGAAAAACGATGAGCAGTCCTTCCAACGCGCCCCAGGTTCCAGGTGCCAGGGGCAACCGCCCAGCGCCAAATCCCAGTGCGAAAATTCGAAGCAGGTAGTCACTCCTGGCTGTCCTCGTCTCCATCTGGTTCCTGTTCTACTGTTGCTCCCCGCTCCTTCTCCACCTTCTCGCCTGCAATCTGGTACTCGTTGTTAAGCCAACGCCCGAGGTCCAGCAACCGGCAGCGATCGCTGCAGAAAGGCAAGTAAGGATTGTCTCTGGAGACCTCCTTCTGACAGCTGGGACAATGAATTTTTCGCTTCATCAGACGACAGCACCGACCAGGTCATAGTCGTAGGCTTCGCTGATCAGCACATCCCGCACATCGCCTGGTCGGACTCTTTCATCAATTCCGTCATTCAGATAAACAACGCCGTCAATCTCCGGCGCTTGTGTCGAGAGCCGGCCCGCCCAAAGCAGATCGCTCTCGCGCGACGGACCTTCAATCAGAACCGGTAACCTCTGACCGATCAACTCTCGGTTTCGCCGGCGAGAAATCTGTTTCTGAACCCGCATCAGCCGTTTTCTGCGCCGCTCTGCGACCGACTGCGGCACTTTGCCCGCCAGGTCGTACGCAGGCGTCTGCTCTTCATCGGAGTAAGCGAAAACACCAAGACGGTCGAACTGGGCCGCTTTGACAAAATCGACCAGTTCCTCGAAGTCAGCTTCCGTCTCACCTGGGAAACCGACGATCATAGTAGTACGAATAGCGACGCCAGGTATAGCATTACGTATCCTTTCCAGCAGTTTTAGAAGAGAGAGGCGATTCCCGCCTCGTTTCATCTTCTTCAGAATCCGGCTCGAGGCATGCTGTAAAGGAAGATCGACGTACTTGCAGGCATTTGGGGTCTCGGCGACAGCTCGAAGAAGCTCTGGGTAAATGTTGTTCGGGTAGGCATAGAGAAACCTGACCCAGCGCAGTTCTTCAATCTTGCCAAGTGCGCGGATCAAATCGGCCAGCCCGGTCTTTTGCCCCCAATCCCAACCGTACATGGTCGTGTCCTGCCCGATAAGATTGATCTCCCGGACGCCTCTTTTCACCAGATCGCGCGCTTCGGCAACGATCGAGTCCAGCCGCCGGCTGCGAAACGGTCCCCTCATCCGGGGGATCGCACAAAACGAGCAGGGATGGTCACAACCCTCCGCGATCTTGATATACGCCATGTACGGCGGAGTGGCCAGAATACGGGGATCGGTGTGCGTGTACAGGAACAGGGGCTGCACTGACGTTGACTGCGGACTGCCGAGCGAAGTCGCGCTTCCGTTGGAACAGGCCTGCAGGATATTGGGAATTTCGTTGGTCCCGATGACTGCGTCTACTTCAGGGATTTGAGTCTGAATCTCCTGCCGATACCGCTCTACCAGGCACCCGGCAACAATCAGGCGTCGACAGTTGCCTTTCCACTTCTGCTGCGCCATCTCGAGAATGGTGTTGATTGATTCCTGCTTGGCGCTTTCTATAAAGCCACAGGTGTTGATAACAATGATCTCGGCCTGTTCCTGGCTCGAAGTGATCTCGTGTCCCTCCCGCGACAGGAGTCCAAGCATGACCTCGCTGTCAACCAGGTTCTTGGGACACCCCAGGCTCACAAAACCCACTTTAGCCATAAGGCATAGATTATGACATATCGTGGACCGTGCACCGAAGGCGGGGGGAACTTGGGTGCTGACGTCCCTCGGTCCTCACCCTTTCCTGCGAAGCAGGCGCAGACCTTGGTAAATCTCGGCGAGTTCGGCCGCTTCCAGCGGCAGACGGCCGAACCGGTTTCCGTAGTAAAGCTCTGTGACTCGTACCGGAATTGTTGAATCGAGCCGCGCTCGGGCCCGGGTAGCGAACTCTAGCGGCGTCTCCCATCTCTCCCTTTTCAAACCTCGCCGCTGCAGAACATACAGCAGCTCCAGGTAATATTCCGGCGCCAGTTGTTCGCTATCGAGCCTGAAGATCCTTCTCTTGACAAACAGCCTCAGGTAACGGCGGTAGCGGTAGGCAAGGGCAAACACCAGCAGGCAC
>DAOTAI010000396.1:0-4834 GCA_035593865.1 Acidobacteriota bacterium | reverse complement strand
TTGCTCCAGGGTTAACTGCTCGCCTGTGGATTCGATGAGAAAGACCGCTTCGTCGGCAATGCTTACCTCTAAACCTTCCACACGGATCTTGCCGCGCCTTTTCTTTTCCGGCTTAAGATCCACTTTAACCTGGACGGCCTTATCTTCCGCTGTTTCTACGCCGATGGTGCGGCTCACAAAGCCGGTGGCATTGGCAATCAGCTGGAGTCGGCCAACGGGAAGTTGATCAAAACGGAAGTTGCCGTCGTTATCGGTCAAGATCGGCCCGCGCTGGTTGTTGGGGCCGGTGCGGAGACTAACCCGCGCTCCAACGATGAGATCCCCTGTTTCCGCGTGAAAAACCCTTCCTTCCAGGGTGGCGGTCTGTGGACCCTCCGGCGGCTCAGGGGGAGGAGCCGGCGGACGATCCCATTCGTCAAAGAGGCGCGTTGCGCCGGTGTAGTCGATAATGCGGAACCAGTACTTGTCTGTTGCCGAATCAATACGGCTGCCGCGGCCGATGATCTGCTTGAAGAGGACAGGCGAAGAGAGTGTCTTCATGAACACAATGTTGCGGCATGAAGGGACATCCACGCCCGTGGAAAGGAGTTCCGCCGTGGTTGCAACCACCGGGGCCTTCTTATCTGAATCAGCGAATTCCTCTAACCACTTCCTCGCTTCCTCTCCCTCTTCAGAGATGATGGGGACCGCGTAATTGGAGATTCCGGTTTCAGGTCCAAACACGTCCTGAAGCAGACGGGCCACGAGGCGAGCATGTTCCATGTCCACGCAGAAGACCATTGTCTTCTCCATCTTATCGAATCGGCGCAAAAGTCCTGTTAGGTGGCGGACCATCTCCCTGGTGCGGTCGGGCAGCGTGATCTCCCGTTCGAACTGGGGTGTGATGTAAACCTCCTGTGGTTCCACGTCCTCCGGGATAAAGACTTCGGCACCCTGTTCCACTGCTTCCTGAAGATGAAGGCCGGCCGCATCAACGGTCGTCCTGACCCTGTGGACCTTATAAGTAGCGAGGAACCCATCCTCGATGCCTCGGCCGAGGCTATACTGATAGGCGGGAGGACGCCATCTTCCGGGGTCCGAATTATCCGGGTCAATGGCAACCTCCGGCTCTTCCGCGCAGAAATAGGAGTAAGTATCGACGTTTTCGTCCTGCTTGGGTGTAGCGGTCATTCCCAGATGGATAGCAGAGCCGAGGTGATCGAGAATCTCCCGCCAGGTGCCGAAGCCTGAGCGGTGGCACTCGTCGATGATGATCAGGTCGAAAAAGTCGTTCGGGAACTTCTCAAAGAGTCGACGACCTTCGGCGTCCGGGCTCCATAGGGTCTGGTAGATACCAAAGTAAAGGTCCCGCGCGAGATTTGGGGGATGCCCTTCCATTTTGAACCTGGGTTCGCTGGTGCCGTCGGCAAAGGGCGCAAAGGCATTGTAGGCTTGATCCCTCAGCACCACGCGATCCGCGAGAAATAGTACCCGTCCGGGACGCTCGGGGTGCAGCCGTTCGAGCCAACCCGATTTCATCAATTTCCAGACGATCTGAAACGCAACAAAAGTTTTCCCTGTACCGGTCGCCATCGTGAGAAGGACTCGTTTCTGTCCATTTATGATTCGTTTGATCACTTCGCGAATAGCAGCTTCCTGAAAATAAAAGGGGTATTTACCGCACATGTCTTTCGGACAATAGGGATGGAGAAGAGGGTCGGCGCGTCTATCGGCGCCGTATGAAGCCCGGGGCTCTGCAACCATCGGCGTATGGATATCTATGTTACCAAGGCTACGTTGCCAACGTTGCCATAGTTCTTCAGGGGTGGGGAACCGGTCGATATTGCGGCTTGCGTTGGTAAAGAAGTCAAATTCGATGATTTGGTGACCGTTGGTTGCATAGGCAAATGCCAAGTCAAGGTCTCGGGCATATTGCTTGGCCTGTTCAAGTCCGGCCTCGGCGGGTTCAGACTCTGCCTTTGCCTCGACCACGGCAATGGAAAAGGCATCACTTAAACGCAGAAGGTAATCCACTTTCTTTGGCTTACCCCGCCGCACGCGATTCCCATCGAGGATTACGCGGCCCTGGGTGTACAGCTGATCCCGTGTGTAGTAATGTTCACGCGTGATCTGGGTATTCCGCCATCCTGCCGCCTCAAGCTTAGGATCGATTAATGTCGCTCTGGTGTCTGCCTCGTTTCTCACAATGGTATCCCCAAAGAAGAAAGGCCTTCCCCACACCTCATGATCCCATTCCCTCTTCTTCGGCATTGGCCTGTATTATCCATGTAGCCCGCATCATCTTCCCTATCCCTATTTACCCCATTCTTTGATGACACTGGCGAAAATGGAATGCCCCGACGACAAGGAGAATGTTAAGAGACCTGCCCGGCACGAGGCTAAAGGCTGCTCCTCCCACCATAGGTGAAGTGTTGTTGGAGGCCCATGTCGGATGGATTTATAACGGACGGCATTCCGCGAAATTACCACCATCTGAAAACGCACGTCAGCCAGCCTTTTGCATTCTTTGGGAATCACTGCCCACTTCCTCGTCGTGGTTTCATGGCAGTGATTCTACTGACTATGTCGCTCAGCGTCGTGCTTGTCTTCCCATCGAACGATGCCTTCTCGACGACGTATTGGAGCACAACGGGATTCTTCAGAGCATCCTTCTTTTTGGTTATTCCATATTGCCCTTTTGCCTCCTCAATTAACCGGTCAAACAGTTCTTTACCGATCTCCTCTTCAAGAGTAGTCTCAAGCTCTGTCTTGAAACAAGCATGACTGTCCTTTACAGCGCAGGGCCAGTCTTCTTCTGTTTCACCAAGAATCCGTAGAAGTTTGCGATTGTCTTCTGGGTTTGCACCCGACTCGCCATAATCGCTGTCCCATATAACGTAGACGGGAATATCGAGATGCCGGAAGATAACCAGAGGGCGATCCAGATTATTCTTGCCGAGGCAAGGGATAACCGAGATTCCTTCGCTGTCAAAGTTATATCCCATTGATGTGGCAACACCAAGGATGGCGGCACGGTCGTCCTCGCCCTCGACCAGCACTGCGACATCGGCAAAAAACCCTTCATTAACCCATGGAGTGATAACAGCCTGAAGACGAGGGCGAAGTGTGTTCGCGGTAAACATGCTACCTTGACAGCCACTTGCTACCCAAATATCATTGGCCACTGCGCTCAATTCCGCTTTGGTCGCTTTCGTCACACGTGGGTTACCAGGAACATCGTCAATTTTTCGTAAAAGTCGGATATGGTCAAACCGGTCAAGCCCGACAAAGAGCGGCGAATGTGTGGTGTAAAGAACCTGAGTCATTTTTGCTACACCTGGGATCGTGCCTTGAGAAAGCTTTAGAAGGACAGATGCCATATGTCGCTGACGGCTGGGGTGCTGATACAGCTCAGGCTCCTCTATAGCAAGTACCAGGCCGGGGAGCTGTAAATTGCCCTGTTCGAGAATTTCCGTTTCCGGCGCAAGATCTTTTTTAATTGATGTCTCCACGCCCTTGACAGCAACAAGATGTTGCAACATGGTCAGGATAAAGGCTCGTTGAAGACCATGTCCAGTCCGCTGAACAGATGATTTGTATCCGTCCTCGAAAAGTTTAACCTCTACCTTTGGTAGAGGGAAGTCAATGTCAGCAACCGTGGTCCACTCCATCGATACATTTGCCTCTGGGGTGTAGTACTGTAAAGTCTCCGACAACTGTGTCTGTAATGCAGAAAGCTCCGTAAGCTTCGAGGGATCCATAATCTCCCGGTATTGCGTCTGTGTATCATCCCTCAACTTGATGAAATCCTGGCGATTGGCGAGTGTCCGCCGCACTACAATGTCCATTATTTCGGTGACGCATGATCCTTTGCCCTCTGTAGCGTCATCTGATGCATCGCGAACGGCGGGAATGTGGATAAAACGCGTATGACGGCCAAGGTAACCATTTCCAACCTCAGTGAATCCGAAGAATTGACCATCATCCCGTAGCCTGACACACGAATTCGGATTCGCGGTCTCCCACTTCCGTAATTCCTCCTCGACTCGGTCTGCGTTGTTCACCTTTGGAAGAGAGGAATACTCAGGGCGGGTTATGACCTCGTTATACTTGTTTCTAATGTCTGTCTTTCCACCGGCGTTACGAATATCTGCGAAGTCGGGATTTTGTAACTTCATACCGTGATAGGTCCCTTGTTTCTTCGCTGACAAAGAAAACACCCGTGCCACAGAAAGATCGTTCCCGTCGAGATATGACGCGAAGAGGGACCGCGCCTCTGTACTAAGCTCGGTAAATGTGACGGCTACCTCGATTTCATTACTAGTATCCTCAGCGTAAAAGTCCTCCGCTGTGACAGCTGCTTTGGGGTCGTAAAACAGCTCAAGTGCGCGAAGAAAGGACGACTTACCGGTACCGTTGCGCCCGACGAGGACCGTCAGTTTGTCGCAGTCGATTCTCTCATCGAGTATCGAACGGAAGTTCTTCACGTGCACGACCTTGATAATCATGAGCGATTCACCTCACCTGTCTGTATGAATGCCGGCTTTTGGTGTAGTTGTGGAAATAAGAACCCTTCGAGGCAGATCTCATAATACTTTGATATATGTTCTCCGGCGCTTCGTAGTACTGATAAATGCTGCCGCTGTGGAATTCCAACTCGAGTATTTTAGACTCCGGATCATAACCTATATAACGTATATTGCTTGAGCACACAGGCATTCTGTTCATGTTTGTTCTTCCCCCTTCGCCTCCTGGTCGGTAAGCGCCCTGGGGGTGGTCTCGACCGGAGATGAGACGGGGATCTCGTTACCGGTTGCCGCCCCCAGGTCTTTGAACCTTCGGGCTGCGGGCAGGA
>DAOTAI010000395.1:0-4838 GCA_035593865.1 Acidobacteriota bacterium | reverse complement strand
CAACTACGGATTTGTGGACTCCGGCGGGGTCCGAATTCCGGGCAACCAGAAGCTCGAAGCAGAATTGACGCTGCGAGAGGGAAGAGTGGTCTGGGATTTGAATGGACTCTCGGCCGCAGAATTCGAAAAGAGCGGAAAACAAAGTTCAGACAGCAGCGTGCCTCGCTGATCTTAGAACCGGAATGAACCGCAGACGCTTTGTCAGCATGATCGCGGGTATTGGAGTAACGCCCTCCACCCTCCTTTTTCGGGCGATCCCCCCCGTCGACTCGCTTCTGAGCAGGAAGCGGGTCCTGATGGGGACCGTCTTTGAGGTGCTGAGCTACTCTGCGGAACAGGATCGCGCTTCTCGTGTTATGGATCTGGCGCTGGCAGAGGTGGAACGATTGGACACCATGTTCAGCTCGTTCAAGCCGAACAGCGAGCTCAGTCGCCTGAACCAGGCGGGCTGCTCTACTCCCTGCCGCCTGTCTCCAGACCTGTACCGCATTCTCGAGATGTCCCAAGAATTTGCCCGACTTTCGGGCGGCCGCTTTGATGTGACCGTCGGCAAATTGACCCGACTCTGGCGACAGAGCCAAGAGGAGGGCAGGCGCCCGACCGAGAAGGATCTTCGAGAAGCTCACAGATCAGTCGGTTACCGCAACCTGATATTGACTCCTCCCGACCGCCTGCTGACTCGTCCCGGTGTGGGCGAAATCGACCTTGGTGGGATAGGAAAGGGCTTTGCCGTCGACCGCGCGGCGCAAATTCTCCGGGATGGCGGCCTGAACCGCAGTCTCATCAATGCTGGCCGTAGTTCACTCCTGGCTTTGGATCCGCCTCCGCACCAGGACGGTTGGAGGATTCAAATCCAAAGCACGGACCAGGAACTGGCGTTGACCAACCGGGCGATGTCAACTTCGAGCCAGCCGGCTGTCCCAACGATCAGCGAAGAAGAAATGTTTGGGCACATTTTTGATCCGTTGACGGGCCAACCTGCGGAGTTTGGCACTTCAGTCACTATCATCTGCGGATCAGGAGCCGCGGCGGACGCTCTCTCGACAGCCTGCTTGCTTCTTGGCTACGAACAAAGCTGTAAGATGCTCGAGAGCTTCAACGACGTCTCAATGATCTGGACAGCAGCCGACGGCGCTTCAAGGACGTTTACCAGAAACCAATGAATTACGGACGCTTTCTACTCTGCGCGGTTCTGATCCTCTCAACAGTCCCCGTGTATGGGGGTCGGATCCTTCTTCGCTGGGACCTGGAAAGCGCCCCACCACCCGGTCTTGCGGGCGTATCCGGGTTGGCCGTTCCCTGGGCGGTTGAAAAAACGGCGCTGGTGCACGCCGCGATCGACGCGGGTTACAAAGTTTATTACCTGGCTGCGCCCGAGGATCTCGCGCAAGCTATCCCAGTGATCTCCGCCGGGCGAGCATCCGGAATCATTATTGTCAGTCGTGACCGGCAGGCGGCCCTTCAAGCAGAAATCCAGGTCAGGCCGCAAATCCCGGCCTCGCTGGAACTGAGCATTGCCTGGGAAACCGAGCTTTTCCCCGGGATCCTTTCGAATTCGATTCGGCAGAGAGACGGTGTGCTCCAAGTTGCCGCAGCTTCTGCCCAGCCTTGGATCGAAAGCAACCAGGCAGCGGCTAGAATTCTGAAATTCACTTACCCGCGCCAGCGGTTCTTGCATTACGCCTGGCCCGAGGACAGCGTCCAGCCCGTCTTGCTTGAAGACTATCTGCTGGCCGTGGCCGAAGCGGGCGCTTGTGGAATCGACCTTATCCTTCCACTGACGAGGGACTTTCAGCAGGCGCTTCTGCGTCGTGTCCCACAGGCCGTAGACCAATGGCGACAGGTTGCGGCCTGCATCCAGGTTTACTCGCGGCACGGTCCTCAGGAGTACCAGCACGAGGGGAATGTCATTGTCTGCTCCGACGATTTCGATGCCTGGTTCGATCTTCTGAAAATGCTTTCCCGGTACAGCATTCCCTTCCAACTGTCTTCCCGTTCGGAACTGAAGAGCCTGGAGTATTCGCGTCCCGGCCTGCTACTGTTTCTCGCCACACCCAACAGTTCTGAAATCGACGAACTTGACGCGCTGCTTCGTCGAAACGTTTCTGTGATCGTCGCCTTGGAGAATGGAGAAAGGACGGCTTGGCCCCCAAACCTGAGCGTGATTTCCGAAAGCGAGGAGGCGAAAACTTACAGGGCAGGCGAAAGCCAACTCGTAGAGCTTTACGGTTCGGGCATCGACCCCAACGCCCTTGCGCTGGACGTGAGGCGAATGCTGGGAAAGGATGGACGAATAATTCAGCTGTGGAATGCACCCACCGTCATGGCCAGTCTTTATCGACAGGATGATTCTACAGTCGTTCTCTACCTGGTGAATTACGCCTTGTCGCCACAACTCGTCCAGGCAAGAATTGCCGGCGCCTTTTCCAAAGTCGAGTGCCTATGGCCGGAAGAAGGGAAAACCGGTACCCTAGATTCCGTGACTGACCAATCCTTCACAGAGGTCAACATTCCCGACGTGAAGGTCGGGGCTATCGTCTACTTGAAGAAGTGATCATTTATCTATCGCAGGAGGAAAAAAGCCATGAAGAGTGCCAGGAAAACACGTCGTGACGCGGTAAAAACGGTTGTGGCCGCTGCCGTAGCCGGTCAGGTAACGAGCAGTGCCGCTGCCGCACCGGACAGCGGGTCAAAACCAGTGAAGAAGGTCCACTATAGAGGCGAGAAGCCGAAGGGCACGCCGCTGTTTTCGAGCGCCGTCTCTTACGGGAACCTGCTCTTCATAGCCGGCAAGGGCGCCCATTTCGAAGGGGACATCAAGGCGCATACCAAGCACGTCCTGGATGAGATCGAAAAAGAACTGATTAATGCAGGGTCTTCGATGGAAAAGGTTCTGAAGGTGAACGTTTACCTGAACGACTTGAAAGACTATGCGGCCATGAACGAGGTTTACCGCGGCCGTTTTGGCGACAATCCCCCGGTTCGCACGACGGTGGCCCCGGCTGGCGGAATCCCCGGCAACTCGCTGGTAGAGATTGACTGTATTGCCTACATCTGAATAACGGCGGGGGTCTCCCCCGCCGACCCTGCTACTGCAGAAGCTTCTTTTGGACAAAACAGGCTTCTTCTGCGGCGGATTCGATTACTAAACGCTGGAGGCACCATGAAAAGCACTCGCGTGAGTCGTCGCAACCTGTTGCAGAGCGGTGTGCTCATCACCGCCGCATCAGGATTGACACGTGGTCAGACCGCCAAAACCGCCCCGACCGCCACTTCTGACTCGCCGAACGTCTATGACGCAATCGGCGTCAGACCTCTTATCAACTGCAAAGGAACCTTCACCATCATCACCGGCTCATTGACCCTCCCCGAGGTCAAGAAGGCGATGGATGAAGCTTCCCGCTATTTCGTCCATCTGGACGAACTGATGGAGGCGGTTGGGAAAAGACTGGCCGAGCTTACCGGCGCCGAGTGGGGCATCGTAACCGCCGGCTGCGCGGCTGCCATGACGCTCGCGACTTGCGCGTGCGTGGCGGGGAGCAGCCCCGAGAAAATTCAGAGACTTCCGAACCTGGCGGGACTCAAGGACGAGGTGATTATCCCCAAGTATTCCCGCAATGTGTACGACCATGCCATCCGGATGGTCGGGCCGAAAATCATCACGGTGGATAGCCTTTCCGCCCTGGAACATGCCCTTGGGCCAAGAACAGCCATGGTCTACGTGCTGGCTGGCCCTGACGATACAGGACCCTTCGGGCTCGAACCGATTGCTAACCTTGCCCATTCGTTTGGTGTCCCGGTCTTCGTGGATGCTGCAGCTGAAGGGCTCACTCCCGAAGTTCACCTTCGAAGGGGAGCTGATCTGGTTGGCTACAGTGGCGGCAAGGCGCTCCGGGGTCCGCAATGCGCAGGACTGCTGTTGGGCCGTAAGGATCTGTGCCAGGCCGCCTGGATCAATAGCGCTCCGCACCACGCCTTTGGCCGCTCGCTCAAGGTGGGCAAAGAGGAGATCATGGGAATGCTTGCGGCAGTCGAGATGTGGTACAAGCGCGACCATGCCGCCGAATGGAGGACTTGGGAAGAGTGGCTGGATGAAATCGCCCGCACTGTCAAGGAGGTTCCCGGTGTCACTACGGCAGTTATTCAGCCCAAGAGTCTTTCCAACCACAGCCCTTCCCTGGAAATCAGGTGGGACGGAACGAAGCTCGGGATCAGCGGTCAGGAGGTTTTCAACACTCTCCTGGACGGAAATCCGCGAATTCAGCTCTATGCTTACAAGGGGACACGTCGCCAGGCGTCCGAAAGCTCGGTGAGCGTTTTTCCCTGGATGATGCAGCCAGGAGAAGCAACGATCGTTGCCCGCAAGCTGCGCGCCGTCCTGGCATCTCCCCCTGCCCGCGCGCCCGAATCCGCCGCTGCAGTCCCCGCGCAGGTGGCTGGTGGCTGGGACCTGCACCTGCAGTTCAGCCTGGGAAAAGAAAAGCATTACGTGTTCCTGGAGCAAACGGGCGAGAATCTGGCGGGTGCTCACCTGGGGGAGACATTGATCGGCCGGCTGACCGGCTCAGTCCAGGGAAACCAAATTGAATTTCGGAGCGTTCAGCCCATTGAAGGCACCCGCCTGCACTTCCATTTCCAGGGCAGGGTTAACTCTGCAGAGTCAATGGAGGGAGTAGTGGATCTCGGAGAGTACGGCCAAGCCCGGTGGTCGGCCGGCCGGTCCACAAAAAAACAGGGATAAATAGGTAAAGGGATAAAAGAGGAGCCAATTGCAAAAATCAGCCTGATTCAGGATTTCAACGCCGAAGGCGTTGCGTAGCAAAGGGTTGGCCGCGCGT
>DAOTAI010000010.1:0-27217 GCA_035593865.1 Acidobacteriota bacterium | reverse complement strand
GGCCAGTTGCGCTTTTGCCTGGTCGAGCCGTGCCTGCGCCGTCTTGACCAGGGTCTGGGCAGTCATCAGCTCGTTTCTCGCCGCGTCGTACAAATCGCGCGAAATCAGGTTCTGCTCGAACAGCTCCTGCTTTCGCCGAAAGCTCGCGTCGGCGATTTCTGCGGATTTGATGGCCTGCTCCAGTTCAGCTTCGGCGACGTGAACACTGGCGCGATCGCGACCGACATTCGTTTCCTGGATTATGATCTGCGCCCGCTGGTTGTTGACGTCCGCTATCGCAATGTCAAGGGCTGACTTCTGGGCCTGTGCCTCCGCCTCGTTCTGAGTAGGATCGATGCGCAGAAGAAGATCTCCCTTCCGGACCGTATCTCCTTCTTTAACAAATACTTCTGTTATTACTCCGGCGATTTCCGATTGCAGTTCAACGTATTCCTTCGGCTTGATTTCCCCTGTTGACGATACTTTTGAGATCAGTTTGGGGCGAATGTCGATTCTTTCCATCTGGACCGCAATCTGATCCTGACGCCGCGCATTGACGCTGAATCCGATAATCGCAACCAGCAGTAAGCCAAGGGCAACTATAAGGATGGTCTTCTTCTTGCGGCTTATGCTCATAATCAGTGAATACTACGGAAACCAATGGTAGAAAGTTTCCTCCACGAATGCTTTTGCCCGGCTTTCGCTGTTAACATGACTTGTCTGAGGAGGTAGGCTGGCAAGCATAACCGAATAACGAAACAAAAGAAAGGGAATATGAAACTGACCCATTTGGATGAGTCCGGCCGCGCGCGAATGGTTGACGTCAGCCGAAAGCAGGCCGGCCGACGAGAGGCTCGTGCTGAAGGCAGAGTGTTTGTATCCGCGCCCACTGCCGAACTTGTAACCGCCGCGTCCCTGCCTAAAGGCAACCCTTTTGAAGCGGCGCGCCTGGCCGGTATCCAGGCCGCCAAAATCACCAGTCAGATCATTCCTTTGTGCCACAACTTGCCGCTTGACTGGGTCAATGTGGATGTGCAGCTCGAGGGTAATTGTTTTCTCATAGCCGCCGAAGTCGTCTGTCGATCAGCGACGGGAGTGGAGATGGAAGCCCTCACCGCAGTTTCAGCGGCCGCCTTGACGCTCTACGACATGTGTAAAGCCGTGGACAAGGAGATCGTAATCGGCGATATCCGGCTGGTCTACAAGCGGAAGGAGTGAACCTTCACCAGATCTGCCAATCCTCCGCCATCAGAAACAAAGGCCCTTGCGAGGGCTCAAGAGGCGGAGTTTCAAACAGCGGGAAGGGAAGAAGGTCCAGCCAGCGTCTCTTTCGCACGAGTGGCACGACCCGAATCTTGCGATCCTCCAACCCGGCAAGCTGGCGAGCCAGCTCGAACGCCCTTCTCAAGCCTCCCCATTCGTCGATCAACCCGTTCTGCAACGCTTGATGGCCGGTCCAGACACGCCCTTCGGCAACTTCCCTGATCTGTTCAATACTTCGCTCCCGGCCCTCGGCCACTTTCTTCAGGAAAAGCTCCTCGTAAAACTCCCTCATCTGCTCCCTGACTACTTCCTGTTCGCTCTCGGTAAAAGGACGGGTGATTGACTGGTAGCCCGATCGAGCTCCGGTCTGGACGCTGTCGACGGTAATGCCAAGCCGGCCGAAAAGCCTTTGAACATTAAACTTCCCGGCAATCACCCCGATAGACCCGGTAAGGGTAGCCGGCATGGCGACGATCCGCTGTCCCGCAACAGCAATGTAGTAGCCGCCGCTGGCTGCGACGTTTCCCAGGGAGATGATGACTGGCTTCTTCTCTCCCGTCAGTTTCACGGCTCGCCAGATCAGGTCGGAGGCAACGGCCGAGCCGCCAGGACTGTTCAGGCGCAGAACCACAGCCTTGATCCGCTCATTCTTCCGGGCTGCGTTCAAGGCCTCAATCAGGCTGTCTGCGCCCAGTACCGGCCGGTGCCCCCGCGCGCGTCGGGATTCGCCCGCCATGATCATTCCCTCCGCGACGATATAGGCTATTCGCGGACGCCTGAAGGTGATTGCTCGTTTGAACCGCCCCTCTTCCGGCGCCAGCTTGCGGGCCGGAAGCTCATTTGCTCCGGGTAACTTCCGGGTTACCACCTCTTCCATTTGATCTTCGTACAAAAGCCCGTCGACCAAGCCGCGTTCCCTGGCCTTCCGGGCAGTATACGGTCCCGAGTCGATCCATTCCCGGACCTGCTCAGGGGCAACTTTCCTCGCTTCGGCCACCTTGTGCGTAACTCGCTCCTGAATGTCCGACAGGATAGACAGGCTCATCGCACGGCTGGCTTCAGACATCCTCTCGCGGTTGAAAATCTCTGCCGCAGACTTGTACTGACCCAGACTGAAAATCTCCGGCTCCACACCGAGATAGTCCAAGGCATTCTTGAAAAAGAAGATCTCCGCTCGCAACCCGATCAGATCGATCCCACCCGAGGGCGCCAAGTAAATCTCTTGTGTGCCGCATCCCAAGTAGTAGAGGCGATTATCAGCCTGCTGAAGAAAGGAAATCGACTTCTTCCCTGCTCGGTGGAATTTATCAAGCTCCGCGTGAATTTCCTCGATCTGTGCCCAGCCAATGTTCACCTCTCTTATGACCAGGATCAGCAGCTGGACTCGAGGTGAGCGCGTCGCCGCACCAATGACAGTCAGGAGTCGCAACAGATCAATCTGGCTCTTTGAGGAAAACAGCCCTTCGGATCGTTCCTCCACGACCGCGTTCTTGAGCGTAAGTGTCACATATTGGGGACGGCCCGTCATCTTTGATTCATCATAACGCATACCGCGAACGCGCGAATCGTCGCGCCAGCCGTTTGCTATAATTCTCCTGTGCCCCTGATCCTCGCTTTATTGCTGTTTTTATTTGCAGGCCAGCAGGCCGAGCCTCCGGCCGAGAAACCCCCGGACAAAGGTCCCGGGTATCGCATCGGGGTTGCGGTCAACCAGGTCTTTCTGCCCGTCAGCGCGCGCTCCTACGGAGGGGGCTTTGTGCGCGGACTGACCAAGGATGACTTTCAAATTCTGGAGGATGGAGTCAAGCAGGAAATCGTTAACTTCTACGCTGAGGCGTCCCTGCCCGTCCACGTGGTCCTGCTGCTGGATATAAGCGGAAGCACTCGCTCGGTTCAGGGCGAGATCCGGCGGGCGGCTCTAGAATTTGTGAGGAATTTGTCTCCCGACGACCGGGTTGCGGTGATCGTTTTCAACTACCAGCCTCGCCTGATCCTGAACTGGACCAACGATCTGGACAAGATTCGAACCTCTCTGGAAAGCGTTTATCCGCGCGGAAATACCGTCCTTCTTGATGCCTTGTACGTGACGTTCGACGACCTCCTGAAGGGTGTCGAAGGACGAAAAGCCGTCATTCTCCTGACCGACGGCGCTGATACGGGGAGCATGGTAGACCGGGACGAGGTTGTGCGACTCGCGCTTGAATCAGAAGCCGTTGTCTATACCGTTTCAAAACTAGACGAATACTGGGCTGGGGCGATTGCCGCACGCATTGAGTACCAGGCAGCCGCTCAACTGGTGCCCAAAGAGTTGACCGATGAGTACATTATCGGCAACAAACGCTTTCTCGAGCGCATCTCGCAACAAACCGGGGGCAAAGTGCTCGACACGCGCGCCTACGCTAGCTTGACCGATATCTACAAGGCGGTTGCCGACGAGCTGAAGAACCAATACTACATATCCTACATTCCCAAAAACATCTTAAGGGACGGCTCTTGGAGGACTCTTGAGGTACGATCACTAAAGCCGGGCGTGATCGCGTCGACTAAACCCGGCTACTACGCTCCTCGCGATTCGGCGGCCGCTGCGCAGTAAAGGCGCGAAGGACCGGCCGGAGGTAGAAGGCATCTTGACTCCTCCCCCCGTACGGGCAAGAATAAATCTAAGAGGTTCTTTCCCCTTCAGGCCGGTATCGCCTGCATCCCTTCTTTTAAACCTCGATCAAGCCATTTCGGCAAAGGAGTGACTTATGGAAGGCACGTATACCCCCACCCCACCGCACACCGAAGGTCCGGTTGCCCGAGCCATAGAAGAGCAGACGTCGAAGCTGCCTTCTGATACGTTTCTATGGGCGGCTGTCGGTTCGATAGTTGGCTCGGCCATGCTCCGAGCGTTCGGCAAGGCCGACGCGGCTGTTTTCGTCGGGCAATGGGCGCCGACGCTCCTGATTCTCGGCCTTTACAACAAGATCGTGAAGGTCCAGGGGCACGACAGGTTTTCTTGATCAACTTGACAGAGCCTGGAAAGCGCTGCGCGTCAGGCTCTGTTCGCTCAACTTTAGTCAGCTAATAGCACTATCTCCAACTGCTAGAAGCTCAATCTCAACGCGAGTCGTCTGCTTTTCTTTACCCGCGCGTTTAAACCTCTGAAATGGGTTTGACACAATCACAATCAATCTGTTAACCTTGCAAATCGTACCGAATTGGTCCTATTATTTTTTCGGACGGGTTAAGTTCGAATGATTCGAATGAGCAAGCAGACGGACTATGGAATTCTCCTGTTGACGGAGTTCGCTGGAGATCCGGCGGGGTTGACGCTAAGTGCGCGCGAGTTATCGGAGCGAGCAGGTTTGCCTTTGCCGATGGTCAGCAAGATTTTGAAGGTCTTGACTCGAGGCGGTTTGTTACTGTCGCATCGTGGCGCTCGGGGCGGCTACCGGCTTGCGCGGCATCCCAACCAGATAACCGTAGCGGACGTTATCGGCGCCCTGGATGGACCGTTTGCCATGACAGAATGTGTGGACGCGCCGGGCGATTGCCGGCAGGAATCCACCTGCCGTGTGCGCGCGAACTGGCATCTCATAAATCAGACTGTTCTCAAAGCCTTGGACAATATCACCCTTCGGGACATGACTCGTCCTTTGTCGCCTCCGCTGATTCCCCTTGTGGAGCGAGCGGCGGGGCCGATAAAGGTGGCCTGAAGCCTGAACCTGCTAAACCGATATCCCTAAAAAACTGATCAGTAAGGAGTCTGAATGGCGACCGAAACTCAACAGATCCAAGACCTGGCGAATCAGGAATATAAATATGGTTTCTACACCGAGATCGAAACCGATGCGGTGCCTCCCGGTTTGAATGAGGACATCATTCGCCTTATTTCCGAAAAGAAAGGCGAACCCGATTTCATGCTGGAGTGGCGGCTGCGCGCTTATCGTCACTGGGTAACCCTCGAGGAGCCCCATTGGGCGAATGTCACATACCCGCCCGTTGATTACCAGTCGATCATTTACTACTCGGCGCCTTCCAGGAAGGCAGCAAAGAGCCTGGAAGAGGTGGACCCGGAAATTCTGGAGACATATCGGAAACTGGGCATTCCGCTCGAGGAACAGGAACTGCTGGCGGGTGTTGCCGTAGACGCCGTATTTGACAGTGTGTCCGTGGCGACGACATTCAAAGAAAAACTCGCGGAACTGGGGATTATCTTCTGCTCTTTCTCCGAGGCCGTGCAGAATCACCCAGAACTGGTGAAGAAGTACCTGGGGTCTGTCGTTCCTTACAACGACAACTTCTTTGCCTGTTTGAATTCGGCAGTCTTCAGTGACGGTTCGTTTTGCTACGTTCCGAAAGGGGTACGCTGCCCCATGGAGCTTTCAACTTACTTCCGAATTAACGCGGCCAAGACCGGGCAATTCGAGCGCACCCTGCTGATTGCAGACGAGGGCGCGTATGTGAGTTACCTGGAGGGATGCACAGCGCCCATGCGCGATGAAAACCAGTTGCATGCGGCGGTTGTGGAACTGGTGGCGCTTGACAACGCCGAAATCAAGTATTCGACGATTCAGAACTGGTATCCGGGTGACGACGAAGGACGCGGCGGGATATACAACTTCGTGACGAAGCGAGGCAAGTGCGCCGGAGTCAATTCCAAGATCTCCTGGACCCAGGTCGAGACCGGGTCAGCGATCACCTGGAAGTACCCCAGCTGCATTTTGATGGGGGATAACTCGGTCGGCGAATTCTATTCGGTCGCCTTGACCAAGAAGCGACAGCAAGCCGATACCGGCACCAAGATGATTCACATTGGAAAGAACACCCGCAGCACCATCGTGTCCAAAGGCATTTCAGCCGGCTTCGGACAGAATACCTATCGAGGACTGGTGACAATTCTGGGTGGCGCCGACCAGGCGAGGAATTACACGCAGTGTGATTCGATGCTGATCGGAGACAAGTGCGGGGCGCATACTTTTCCATACATCGAAATTAAGAACAGCACTGCTCAAATGGAGCACGAGGCTTCCACTTCGAAGATCGGCGAGGACCAGATCTTCTATTGCCAGCAGCGCGGCTTGTCCGCTGAAGATGCGATTTCAATGATCGTCAACGGGTTCTGTAAGGAAGTGTTCAAGGAACTCCCGATGGAGTTTGCGGTTGAAGCCCAGAAGCTGCTGAGTGTGAGCCTGGAGGGCAGTGTCGGTTAACAAGAACGACCGCCCAGAATTACCTTTCCGGAGTCGCACGTCGAAACTGGAGAAAGAAAAGACGCGGAAATTGGAGAACGAAAAAACACATGTTGGAAATACGAAATCTGCACGTCAGCGCGAATGATAAGCCGATCCTGAGGGGAATCAGTCTCACCGTAAAGAAGGGTGAAGTGCACTCTATCATGGGTCCCAACGGATCCGGAAAGAGCACCCTGGCCCAAGTTCTGGCCGGACGGGAAACATATGAAGTGACCGAAGGCGAGGTTCTTTACGAGGGAAAGAACCTTCTTGACATGGCGCCCGAAGAGCGGGCCCGAGAAGGCCTCTTCATGGCCTTTCAGTACCCGGTCGAGATTCGGGGGGTCAGCAACATGTATTTTCTGCGGGCCGCATTGAACGCGATTCGCAAGCACCGAGGGGAAAGTGAGGTCGACGCCATGGACTTCCTTTCAGTGGTGCGCAGCAAAATGAAGCTGCTCCAGATGGACGAAAGCCTGATCAACCGAGCCGTGAACGAAGGCTTCTCCGGCGGCGAGAAGAAACGCAACGAGATCTTTCAACTTGCGGTTCTCGAACCACGCCTGGCGATTCTCGATGAAACCGACTCGGGACTAGATATCGACGCTCTCAAAATCGTGGCGCAGGGTGTCAATGCTTTGCGCAGCCCTGATCGAGCCTTTCTGGTGATTACGCACTATCAACGTCTGCTCAATCACATTGTTCCCGATTACGTTCATGTTCTTGCAGAAGGCCGAATCGTGCTTTCCGGTGACAAGCAGCTGGCCTTGGAGTTGGAGGACAAGGGTTATTCCTGGCTGGAGAACGAGCCGGCCCTCTAACCTCAACTGACGAAGCTGATTTGTCGATACCGCAAGGCTCTCGACAAATCAGCGCCCGTCATAGCGCCGCTGTCGGCAGGCAACATTCACATTCAATAAAGAAACACCCCATGATTGAAGCCGTACGAAAAGAAAAAGATCAATTTCTCGCGAACTTCGCTGAATTCGAGCGACAGGAGGCCGGCGCGGTCCCAGACTGGCTGCAACAACTCCGCAAGACCTCCATCCTGCGAGTTGCTGAATACGGTTTTCCTGTCGTTCAGGATGAAGACTGGAAGTACACAAATCTGGCGCCCCTATCCCGCGTGCCTTTTCGGCTGCCGGTTCGTTCCAAACTGTCGCGCCGGCTGTCCGATCATTGGCTTCTTAAGGTTCCGGGTGCACGCCTCGTATTCGTTAACGGGTTCTACGATGAGGAGCTATCGAGGCTGGAAGGGCTGCCGGAAACAGTTCACCTGTTGAGCCTTTCACAAGTTCTGGCCCAGAATCCGGAACTCCTTGCCCGGCACCTGAGTCGTTACGCGGACCCGAGCGAACACGCCTTTGTGGCCTTAAACACGGCCTTCTTGCGTGAGGGCTCAGTGCTGGTTATCCCTCCCGATACCGTACTGGAAACCCCGGTGTCTTTGATTTACGCCACTACCAACGCGCCTGAGCCGTTTGCCGTTCATCCTCGAACCCTGGTGCTGGTTGGTGCAAACAGTCAGGCCAAAATAGCGGAAGGTTTTCTGGGGGAAACCGGCCAGACTTATTTCTGCAACCCGGTTACCGAGCTGGTTGTGGGGGATGGAAGTGTTGTCGACCACTACACAGTCCAATCCGAAGGCGATAAGGGATTTCACATCGGCACCATGCGAACCTGGCAGGAAAGGAGCAGCACGCTTCGTCTTGCCTCCTTCGACGTTGGCGGCTCCCTAGTGCGGCACAATCTGACGGTTACGCTGGACGGAGAGGGCGCCAATGCCCTGCTCGACGGGCTGTACCTGGGCGCGGACGAACAGCACATCGATAACCATACGCGCATCGAGCATGTAAAGCCGCACTGCGACAGTCGCGAGCTCTACAAGGGCATTCTGACCGATTCTTCGCGGGCGGTCTTCCACGGACGCATCGTGGTTTCTCAAGGCGCGCAGAAGACCGACTCCAAGCAAACCAACAACAATTTGCTCTTGTCCAACGAGGCGCTGGTAAACACCAAGCCTCAGCTGGAGATCTATGCCGATGACGTAAAATGCACGCATGGCGCAACGATCGGGCGACTTGAAGAAGATGCAATCTTCTACTTGAGATCCCGAGGAATAGACAAGCAGGCTGCGGCTAATATACTGATCTACGCCTTTGCGAGCGAAATCATCGAGCAGGTGAGGATAGAAGAGCTTAGAAACCACCTTGACGAGTTCTTGTTCAATTGGCTTGGCCAGGTCAAGGCCTAAGGAATCAGTGGGTGAGGAAAATGAGTGCGATCAATGCCGCCCAACGTGCAACCGAGCGGGATGCGGCCGAATTCGATGTTGAAAAAGTCCGAGCCGATTTTCCCATCCTGAAGCAGCAAATTCATGGTCATCCCCTGGCCTATCTGGATAACGCGGCGACCAGCCAGAAGCCGAAATCCGTTATTGAGGCGATCAGTCGTTTCTATTCAACGGACAACGCCAATATTCACAGGGGCGTCCACCTGCTCAGCCTAAGAGCGACGGACGCCTATGAAGGGGCACGCGAGAAACTGCGACGGTTCATCAATGCCGCCGAGTCTCGGGAAACGATCTTTGTAAGGAGCACGACAGAAGCGGTAAACCTGGTCGCTCGCTGTTATGGCAGCCGTCACGTGAGCGCCGGCGACGAGATTGTGATTTCCGCCATGGAACATCATTCGAACATTGTTCCGTGGCAGATGCTTTGCGAGGAGAAGGGGGCGAAGCTCCGCATCATCCCGATCACCGAGGAGGGTGAGTTGATTATGGAGGAGTATGAGAAACTCCTTGGACCTCGCACTCGTCTCGTTTCTATTGTTCACCTGTCCAATGTGCTGGGGACGGTTAACCCGGTCAAAGAGATCATTCGCTTAGCCCATGCTCACGGGGTCCCGGTTTTTGTAGATGGGGCTCAAAGTGCTTCCCACCTGCCGATCGATGTTCTGGACCTCGATTGTGATTTCTACGCTTTCTCCGGACACAAACTGTACGGCCCTTCGGGTATTGGCGTTCTCTATGGTAAGGCGCGGCTGCTTGAGGAGATGCCTCCGTACCAGGGTGGCGGAGACATGATCAGCACCGTCACCTTCGAGAAGACACGCTACAATGTCCTGCCGTATAAATACGAAGCGGGTACGCCTAATATCGCCGGGGCGGTTGGGCTCGGTGCCGCCGTTGATTACCTGGAATCGCTAGGGATGGACAAGGTCGTCCGTTATGAGGAGGAGCTGCTGCGTTACCTCATGGAACGGCTGCAGACCATCCCGGGGGTGAAATTAATCGGCACGGCCCCGGGCAAGGCGAGTGTGCAGTCTTTTGCGATTGACGGGATTCATCCTCATGATATCGGAACAATTGTCGACGAGCACGGGGTGGCAATCCGGACCGGGCATCACTGCGCTCAACCCCTGATGGATTTTTATCAAGTCCCGGCAACAGCCAGAGCATCTCTGGCCTTTTATAATACCTTTGGGGAGATCGATGCCTTGATTGCGGCTCTTCATAAGGTGATCGAGGTCTTCAAATGAAAGCGGAACCGACGCATGTCCTACTTCAACGAGCTTTACCAGGAAGTGATTCTTGATCACAACAAACGGCCGCGTAATTTCGGCGAGTTGTCAGAAGCTAACAGCCAGGCTCACGGAAACAATCCTTTGTGTGGCGATCGCCTCACTGTTTATGTGCGGCTCGACGGGAACACCATCGCGGAGGTGCGGTTCAAAGGGGCAGGTTGCGCTATTTCCACCGCATCCGCCTCGCTGATGACCGAAGCACTCAAAGGAAAGACTGTTGAGGAGGTTGAGCAGCTCTTCCAAAAATTCCACGCCATGGTCACTGGGAAGGAGATGTCAGAACAATCCGCTGCCGACCTTGGGAAGCTGACCGTCTTCCGCGGAGTGAGCGAATACCCGATAAGAGTGAAATGTACAACGCTGGCTTGGCACACCATGCTTGCTGCTATTCACCGCTCGGACGAAACCGTTTCTACGGAGTGAAGTACCATGTCTGATTTTGAAAACGTGGAGAAAAACCTGGCCCCCAGCCCTGAAGATTTGGATCTTATTCGGCAAAAGGTCGTAGACACTTTGTGCACGATCTTCGATCCCGAAATCCCGGTCAACATTTATGAATTGGGGCTTATATACAACTTGGATGTACAGCCCGACGGCCGAGTCGACATCCGCATGACACTGACCTCTCCTATGTGCCCGGTGGCCGGTTCGCTGCCGCCCGAAGTGGAAGAAAAAGTCAGTGCAGTTCCCGGTGTGACTGCGGTCAACGTGGAACTGGTATGGGATCCGCCGTGGAGCATGGAGAAGATGTCTGAAGCAGCCAAGCTGCAGCTGGGATTCTTCTAGCGAGCGGCTTATTCGCGTAATCCGTGTGATCCGTTTTATCCGCGGGTAACCGGCCCGCGGATAAAACGGATCACACGGATAAGCCCGCCGGTTATTTTTCATAGCTTCTCATTTAACCCCCCCTTAAGACGCGCCAAACCCTCCGTTTCGTCGTATACTCCATCATTTGCATGAAGGTGATTGTCAATCCGGCGGCCGGGCGGGGCCGCGGGTCTAAACAAATTCCCCGGCTTCGTAAGCTTTTGAAAGAGCGCCGGATCGAGCATGAATTGCTGATTACCCGGGAGCGCGGTCACGCGACCGAGTTAGCGAAGCAGTTGGTTGAATCGGGTGTTAAGCGTGTTATCGTCGCCGGTGGCGACGGCACAATCTCCGAAGTCGTCAACGGGCTTGCCGGAACTTCGGTTGAAATTGGAATTGTGTCGTTTGGCACCGGCAACGATATCGCAAGGACGCTGAATCTGCCGTACAATGACGTTGCCAGGGCCTTGGATGTGGCAGTGGCTGGCCGGGTCCGCGACATTGATCTGGGGATGGAGCGCGGACGCTTTTTCGTCTCAGGCGCTGGCCTGGGCTTTGCGGCGGACGTTGTGGAGCAGTCCAGAAGGGCAACCTGGTTAAGAGGGCCGGCGGCATTCTTCTACGCGGTTCACCGGGTGCTTCACAGGCTGCGCGTTATTGAGGTTTTGCTCGAGATCAATGGCCAGGCACGAGAGGTCGAGTGTGTTGCGGTCCTGGTCCAGAATACGGCGTACACGGGGGGAGGACTCCTGATCGCCCCGCGAGCCATGATAGATGACGGTCTGTTGGATGTTGTGATCATCGGTCCAATCGGACGGCTGGATCTCGTATGGAATTTCCCCAGGCTTTACCGGGGGACTCATACAGATCATCCGAAATTCGCACTGTTCCGAGCGAGTAAGGTACGGATCGAGACGGCCGTTCCCTTGCCTAAGATGATGGACGGCGACATCTGGGGAGCTTCGCCGCTTGAGGCGGAGGTTGCAAGTCAGGCCGTAAAGGTTGTGGTCGATCATGAATAGGATAACCAGTTTTCTAGAAGGCAAAACGGTCTTCATAACCGGCGCCACAGGTTTCCTGGGTCAACCGTTGGTCGAGAAAATCTTGTGGTCCGCGCCGAACGTCAGGCGCATTTACGTCTTGATACGGCCAAAGCGATTGGGCGGGAGACAGATTTCGAGTCAGCAGCGGTTGGAGAAGGAGCTTTTCCGATCGAGCGTCTTTGAGCGAATGCGAGCCGTTTACGGCGACGGGCTTGGTGAGTTTCTGAGGGAGAAACTTGTTGCTGTCCCAGGAGATATCTCACTCGATGGTCTGGGCATTCCCGCAGAGCTGTACGAGACGATTCGAAACGAAGTCGATATCGTCATCAACAGCGCGGCAGTGGTTTCCTTCGACTCCCCGCTGGATTCGGCGCTCGCATTGAACGTCCTCGGTGCGCAGCGAGTCGCCCGGTTTGCCAACGACTGTCCCAAAGCCATCCTTATCCATGTTTCAACGGCGTATGTGAGCGGGACCCGGCGCGGTGCCATCCCCGAAACCAACTACCACAAAGTGGAAGCGGGCGAATCGAGCGATCCTTTTCCATTATGCGCGTTTACAGACGTTGACCTGGACATCCAGGAGATCTGCCGGATTATCCAGGAAGTTCGTGAGGAAGCCCAAAGCCCGGCGGTCGATAGAAAGCTCACTGAGCTACTCTTAAAGCGCCGCAAAAGCGCCAACGGCGTTCGGCAGCCGCGCCGGCGGGAACAGCGCGAAAGTCTGCGGAAAAAATGGCTGGAAACGCGGTTGATTGAAGCCGGAATGAGCCTCGCGCGACGACGCGGTTGGAATGACACGTATACCTACACCAAGGCAATGGGGGAGCAGCTCGTCGCGAAAGAACGCGCCGGTCGGCCCACCGTCATAATTCGTCCTTCGATCATAGAAAGCAGCTTGTCCGAGCCGTGCCCTGGATGGCTGGACGGCCTCCGAATGGCGGATCCACTCATCGTGGCGATCGGGAAAGGGCGGCTTAAATCCCTTCCGCTTGATCCCAATGTCGTGCTCGATCTTGTTCCGGTCGACATGGTGGTCAACGTGCTGCTGGCTTCGCTGTTGGATGCCGAGGAGAAGGGCAATCTGCGTATCTACCAGATCGCGACCGGACATCTTAACCCGGCCACACTGGGACAGCTGTACCAGCTCATCTATCGTTATTTCAGTCAGAATCCCATGCTGGACAGGGCGGGACAGCCGATCCGGGTCAAGAAGCTCAGTTTCCCGCGACGCAGCACTTTCCGCCTGCAGCACCGTCTGCGAGATGTTCCACTCGACACTGTGGAACGCACTCTCGAAAAACTCTCTATTTTCTCCGCGACACAGAAGTACCGGAGGCGAGTTTCGGCCGCTCGAGCGGCCAACCAGAAGCTTTACTACTACGGCGAGATCTATGAGCCGTATCTGAATCTTCACTGCCGCTTCCAAATTGAGAACAGCCTGGCTTTGCTGGATCGTCTGACCCCGGCGGAGCGGGAGGAATTTGACTTCGACGTCACCCGGCTCAACTGGCGCCACTATGTTCAGAATGTGCACATCCCCGGTGTCAAGAAGTACATCCTCAAAATGCAGGGGGAGGGCACGCTTGAGATCCAGGGTGATTCGATTTCCGGATCCCCGGAAGGCGGTACGATTTACGACTTGCTGGTCAGCACTGCCAAAGAGTTCGGCCTAAAGACGGCCATGCAGATCAAGCGAGATGGTATTTGGCACCGATTTTCCTACCAGGAAGTGCTTGTCCGGGCTGACCGGATTGCTGTCCGTCTTGCCGGGTTTGGTCTCCAGAAGGGAGACCGACTGGTCCTGTTTTCCGAAAACCAGCCGGAGTGGGGCATTACCTATTTTGCTGCCGCCTCCTTGGGCCTTGTCGTGGTTCCCTTGGATTCCCAGACCTGGGCGCGGGAGGTTTGGTCGGTTGCCCGGTTTACCGAGGCGAAAGCGATCCTTGCCTCGGAGTCGTGCTTCCGTTCTTTTTCGTCAGAACTGCTCGCCGAGGAGATGGAAAAGACGCAGCCCGTCCTGCTGCTGAACGTCAACCGGGAATGCTTGCCGTTTGAAGGCTTCCCTGTCTCTTGCAGCGAGACTACATCGGCGGATGCCGGCGATCAGTGGCCGGTTGTCGCCGTCAGTCCGGACGATCCGGCCTCGATCATCTTCACCACCGGAACATTAGTCGACCCGAAAGGCGCGGTTCATACGCATCGGAACTTTCTGAGCAATCTGTTTGCGGTGAAGCATTACCTGCCGCTTTCTTCGGAAGATAATCTGCTCTCGGTCTTGCCGCTTTACCACGCACTCGAGTTTACTTGCGGTTTCCTGGCCGCCTTTAGCGCCGGTGCGACAATCACCTACCTGCGCTCCCTGAAACCCAAGGTCATCCTCGAGACTATGCGCGAAACGGGCACGACGACGATGTTGGGTGTTCCAACCCTCTATGCCCTGATAAGAGATGACCTGGAACGCCGAGTTCTGGGAACCTCCAAATCGGCTCTCAGGTCGAACATCATGGAAACATCCAAGCAGATCAGCCATTCGATCGCGCGGACGCTGGGGAGGAACATCGGGAAGAAACTGTTTGCTCGAGTGCACGAGGAGTTCGGCGGAAAACTGCGATTGCTTGTGAGCGGGGGGTCGGCCTTGGGCTGTCACCTCTACGATGACTTCAAGGCGCTTGGTCTTACGATTTACGAAGGATACGGCCTGACCGAAACGGCGCCTGTCCTGACCGTCAACCCATGGAATCTGAGTCGACGAGGATCGGCTGGTAAAGCCGTTCCCGGAGTGGAGATCAGTATCTTCCGGCCGGACAAGAATGGCGTCGGTGAAATCGTGGCGAGGACTCCGAGCCTGATGAAGGAGTATTTTCGCAACGAACGTGCCACCAAGGAGGTCCTGCGAGAGGGCTGGTTCCACACTGGAGATCTCGGCTGGGTCGACGAGGATGGCTATATTTACATAACCGGCCGGATCAAGGACGTGATCGTTACGGGCGCCGGGAAAAATGTCTATCCGTGCGATCTAGAAGCCATTTATCAGCGCATTCCGGAGATCTCCGAAATCTGTGTTTTTGGCATCAGGAATGGCCTGACTGAAGACGTGCACGCCATTGTCCGCCCGAACGAAAACCTCTTGGGCGAATTGCCTCCAAGCGAGGCGAAAAAGAGAATTCAGCGAGAGATTCAGAAGCTTGGCCGCGAATTGCCCAGCTATCAGCGATTTCAGCATGTCCACTTGCGAACCGAGCCTTTTCCCAGAAAAGACGACGGTACGATCGATCGGGACCAAGTGAAAGCCGCCCTGATAGAGGCTTTGGAAGGGAAAAGACAAGCGGTAGAAGCGGCCAGAATTCCATCCGGGGCTTCGGTGTACGAAGTACTGACGGCGGAGTTGTCCCGGCTCTCTCGCGTGCCTGCCAAGGACATTACACCCGAGAGCAATCTGTACTCCGACCTCGGCCTGGATTCTCTGATGGCGATCGAGTTGCTGCTGTTCGTCGAGAATCGCTTCGGCGTATCGGTTCCCGACGACAAGGCTGCCAAGCTCCAGACGGTCAGTGACGTGCTAGCCGTAATTCGGGCTGGGAGCGACTCGGCGGCGCCGGCTCAACCTCGTCAGGGAAAAGCCGGATATGGCTCGGCTCTCACTTACTCCGAACGGTCTTCGATGAATCGCTTCCTGCTGGCGCTTTCCTTCGGAAGCATGAAAATGCTTTACCAGAACTATTTCGACCTGGAACTCGCCAACCCGGATAAGTTGCCAAAAGGTACCTCGTACATCATTGCGGCTAACCACGCGAGTCATCTCGACTCCGGCGCGATTATCTCAGCCCTTGGCACTGCGCTTGGCCTTCGGGAAGCCCGCAAACTGCACGTGCTGGGCGCCCGTGACTACTTTTTCGATTCCCCGGTCAAGAGCTGGTTTTTCAGCACGTTTTTGAATGTGATTCCCATTGATCGGGAAGACACCTCGCTGTCCGGTCTTCGTATGGTCCAATCCATCGTTTCTCGGGGTGAACCGATTCTCATTTTCCCCGAAGGAACGCGGTCGCGCACCGGCCAGTTGCAGGGATTCAAGCCAGGCCTCGGCTTGCTGGCCAGGGAGTTAAAAGTTCCCATCGTGCCCGCTTACATCGGAGGAACTCGAGAGGCGATGCCAGTCGGTAAGTTGCTCCCGCGGCGCACTAAGGTCAGAGTTGTTTTCGGGCCGGCTATTTCAGTTGACGGGGATGATGTCAACGGAAACCCCAGCAGGGACGAGCACTATCGCGCCATTGTCGAAAAAGTGCGGAACGCTATCGAGGAGCTGAGGAACAAGTTCGAAGTACAGGGCGCTGCGAGTTGAGGCGAAAGCAAGGCGCCACCGAGATGAATGAGGATTCAGTCCAATTCACCAAACGCGGGCAGAGGCTGAGATTTCACTGCGGCGACCAGTTGAGATGGGAAGAAGTGCCGGAAGACTCGCGTGTGATCTACGCCCCCGAACCTCTTCCCCCGATAACCGATCTAGAAAGTGCAGTCGAAAAGGCGGTTGAGAACCCTCTCGGCTGTGCCCCCCTTTCTGCCCAGCTCGGGCCCGACAAAAGGGTTACGATTGCTTTCGATGATTTGTCAGTCCCGATTCCGCCTATTTCTGAGCCTGATCCAAGGCAGGTGGTTATTGAGCTGTTGCTCGATAAGATAGTCAGAAAGGGCGTGACCGACGTTCATCTGATAGCAGCCACCGGATTGCATCGGAAGATGACCCCACAGGAGCTTCGGCGAATGCTGGGGCCCCGGATTTTCGATTCCTGTTACCCGGAAACCCTCTATTGTCACGACGCCGAGGACAGCGACGGCAATCAGTTCCTGGGCAAGACTGACGAAGGCGAAGTCGTGGAATTGAATCGGCGGGCCGTGACTTCGGACCTTCTTATCTACGTCAGTATCATCTTTTCACCCATGGAGGGGGGACATAAGTCGATCCATACGCGGTTGGCAACCTACCGCTGTGCTCGCTACCACCACAATGTGGAGTGCATGCTGGGGTCGGCATCATATATGGATCCGGCCCACTCGAAGATTCACGCGGTCTTCAAAAGGATGGGGGAGGTTACTTCGCGTAATCTGAATACCTTCCATATCGAGATGACCCTGAACACCCAGGCCTTCCCCCCGGCGTTGTCTTTCCTATCGGCGCGGGAAAGCGTTCAGTCGCTCAAAGAGACTCTTTACCTGCACGCCGCCCGCGGACTTCTTCAGATCATGCCCGGCCGAATAATCAACGGGATCAGGAATCGCCTTCACGCCGGGTACGGGGTGATCAGCGTTCAGGCCGGAACAGCCGATGCTGTTCATCCCGTAACGCTTAAGAATATTCACCGGCAGCAGCTGGTTTCCGTTAAGGGCCAGACCGACATTCTGGTGGCCGGAATCCCAAATTTGGGGCCTTATTCGATTAACTCGTTGATGAATCCGATCCTGGTGGTGAATCTGGCCGCCGGCCACCTGTTTAATCTGAGTGTCGGCCAGCCGTTGGTGCGTCGGGGCGGCGTGTTGATCATCATGCATCCGATGCAGCGGCAGTTCGATGAGGAAAGGCACCCATCGTACCTGGAGTTTTTCGACCGTGTGCTGGCTGACGTTCGTGATCCCTACCTGATCCAGGATCATGAGGAGGAGTTCGCCTCAAACGAGCAGTACATCGAGCGGTACCAGCACCAATACGCCTTCCATGGAGTTCACCCATTTCATGCCTGGTACTGGGCCATTCAAGGGATGGAGTACCTGAGCCGAATAATCGTGGTCGGCGCCCGCGACGCGGCTGTCGTTGAGCGCATTGGCTGGGATAGCGCTTCCAGCCTGCGCGAGGCGATTGATATTGCCAGGACAACCCTGAACAAAAGCAAGCCTACCGTTTCGGTATTCCATTGGCCGCCGCTGTTCCTGACCCGTGTGACCTGATTGGCATCTTCAGCCCGTCTCACTCGGCTGGACCGTGCAGCGCCTTTCTCAGGACCTCCGGCGCGACGTTCCCGCCGCTTAGCACCAATACGGTGTTCTGTTTCGGGATCTTGCCTTCCATCAGCGCCGCCAGGGTCACGGCGCCGGAAGGTTCCACGACCAGCCGATCTTCTTCATGGAGGAATCGCACCGCCTCGAGGATCGCTATTTCTGACACGGTCACAACCTCGTCGACGTATTTGAGGATCAACGGGAAAGTGACAGCGCCGGGTCGGGTTACGCAGAGGCCCTCGGCCACGGTCCGGGCTTTTTCGATGCTCCGATAGTCGCGGGCCTGGAATGACAGATAGGTCGCATTGGAGCCTAGCGGTTGGACGCCCCAGATCCGCACCGCCGGTTTGAGGAGCTTAACAGCGGCTGCCGCTCCGCTGATTAGTCCTCCTCCGCTGATCGGGACAACCAGGTTTTCGACTTGTGGCGCTTGTTCCACGATTTCCGCGCCAAGCGTCGTGCTACCCAGCACTGCGAAAACGTGGTCGTAGGGAGCGATCTCAATTCGACCCTCGGTTTGGGCGATTTTCGCCACCATTTCCGCCCGCGCCTCAAACCGATCGTCGCATAAGACGACCTCGCCACCCCATCGGATGGTTCGTTCGACTTTGATGGGGTTAGACGATTTCATCATCACGATTTTCGCCGAAATACCGAGTTGCCGGCCGGCATAAGCCGTAGCCAGCGCGAAATTCCCCGAACTCGAAGTGACCACTCCCTTGGCTCGTGATTCGTCGGGCAGACGCAGGAGCTGGGAAAAGGCGGTTCTCACCTTGAAGGAGCCGGTCAGTTGCAGGTTTTCAGCCTTCAGCCACACCTGCGAGTCAAACGACGTGGGCAAGACGGGCGTGAGCCGAATGCGGGAAGCGAGAAGCGCCCGGGTCTCATCTATAGCCGTCTTGTCAAATTGAAACTTTGACCTATGGGGGTCCATCATAATGAAGGACATCTTACCGGAGAATAAGAGGAGTACTTATGCTGATTAAGAGAATCTTATTGGCGAGTCTGCTGTTACTGGCCCCGGCGGCTTGTAGTCGATCAGAAGAGCCGCAGGAAGAGAAACCTCAAGTGGCGATGGCTGAGCCACCGCAGCAGCAACCCGAACAGCAGCCGCCTGCTGCGCAGACGCCCGAACCCGACTATCAGGCAGCCGAGCCGGCGCCGGTGGAAAAGCCGGCAGCCCCGGTCCAACGGCCTCGGACGCGACAGCGAACGGCTCGCCCCGCACCCCAGCCAGTTGATGAACCCTATACGCCTCCGGCGGTTGAACAACCGAGCACTGATCGAGATGTCGCTCGGGATTCTGAACCCATCGTTCCTCCTTCGCCGTCACGGCGCATGGACGGCGGCGTGGCAACGCCGATGGAGTCCGGACGAAGTGCTGTCAACACGCCCGCACCTCCTCCCCGGCCGGTTACCGCGGTTCTGCCCGAAGGGACGGTCATTGATGTCCGGCTTGACGACTACCTAAGCTCGGCCACGAACCGGGTCGGAGACACTTTCGACGCGATTCTGGACCGCGACTTGATTGTCAACGGACAAATGCTGGCGCCCAAAGGCAGCAAGGTGACTGGCAAGATCAGCGATGTCGCCGGCGCGGGCAAGGTGAAAGGATTGGCGCGTATGGCGCTGGTCCTTACCGCTATCAACGTGGGAGAGGAACGTTATCTGATCGATACCAACACGATCAGGGTTGAGGCCGAGAACACCAAGGCGCGTGATGCCAAGACAGTGGGCGCCGGTGCGGCCATCGGCGCGGCTATTGGCGCCATTGCCGGCGGTGGCAAGGGCGCTGCCATTGGTGCGGCCATCGGCGGCGGCGCGGGCACAGCCGGAGTCCTCGCCACCAAGGGGAAGGAAGTCGAATTTCAGCCGGAACATAAGATGAGCTTCCGACTGGAAAAAGACGTCGAGATGAAGATCCGGTAAGGATGTCAGCGGCCGGGCCTAGGTGATCCGGCCGCTCTCAGGTAGTGACTTTGGGAGGGACTGTCCCTACTTTTCTCCGCCTGACACTCCTCCTTTGTAAACCCTAACTTGCCGTTTGTATTATATTTGTGGTCGCATTCCCATGGTTTGACTTCCATGGGTGGTGGCCTGGGGCCGTGCCGGCCGGTTAAGCGCAGGCTTTCCGTCGCCGGCGCGATGAGAAAACAGTTGCGCCTGTTGAGGTTCTCGGGAATAGTATATCCGGCCGGGATGAGGCCCGACCGAACTAAGAGGGAGGAAGCGTATGGCAGGAAAGTTCTCGCTGAACAAAGCAAAGGACGGACAGTTCTATTTCTGTTTGAAAGCCACTAACGGCCAGACCATCCTCGTGAGCGAGATGTACAAAGACAAGCGAGCGGCGCTGGCGGGAATTGAGTCTGTCCGGAAGAATGCTGCGACCGACGAACGGTTTGAGCGGAGAACGTCAGCAAAAGGTGACCCGTACTTCATTCTGAAGGCTGCCAATCACCAGGAGATTGGCCGAAGCGAAATGTACTCATCGGTGTCTGCGATGGAAAAGGGAATCGCGTCGGTCAAGAAGAACGCGCCTGACGCGAAGGTCGAAGACCTGACGGTTCAAGACCTCCCCCATTGAGCAACAAGGGGCCGGACGAGGCTGGTTTCTTCGAAGCCAGCGGGGCCGGCCCCGCTCCCAACCGGCTAATCACTTCGTCTTTTCTCGGAAAGCTTCAACGACTGCAGAAATAGTCGGTGGTGCTTGACCTTCTGCCCGCCCCGTTCCATTATCGAATTGCATTTTGAAAGAAGGAATCATGGACCTTCTCAACGCTGTCCTCTCGGCTTCCGGGGGCGCCCCTCTTCGCCAGCTTGCTCAGAACTTTGGACTGAGCGAGGATCAGGCGGCTTCGGCGGTTTCGGCGCTGCTTCCAGCTCTCGAAAAGGCCTGACTCGGAACAGCGCGTCGCTGGACGGTCTGCAAAGCCTGCTTGCCGCTCTCTCCTCGAATCGGCATCAGCGTTACTTGGAACGCCCGGCACTTCTAGGGACAGTCCCTCACGCCCTCGTTAATCGGACCGCTGGCGCGCGGCGGTTGAGTGGCGCGCCGTTTTGTGGCGCGTTGTATCGAAACCCCGCCCCGCCTATGGAGTGCCTGCGTTCCGGCGCATCGGCCGGGTTTCGATATACCGCAAAGAGCACAGCAGTCAACCGCCGCCGACCGCTGGCTCCGTTTTGTCCTCCTTGTTAGCTAACCGGCACGCGAAATTCCCCTGGGGGAAAAAGGGAGTGTGTGGCCGGACTCTTCGGAGGCGGAACTGTTTGATAGGCTTATGCCCCTAAATACCGAACTGAATCATGCTACAATAGCGTTTCCACGACGGGACTTCGCACAGCCGGAGAGGTGCTGGAGTGGTCGAACAGGGCTGCCTGCTAAGCAGTTGTGCGGATAAAACCGCACCGGGGGTTCGAATCCCCCCCTCTCCGCCAGATCCCTAGCTTTGATCATCGCTACCTTTAGTAACTTCACAGTCTTTATGTTGGCCCAGCTTCGCCGCCTCTTCCTATAGGACCGAAACGGGAAAACCGGGCCGAACGCCGCATCGGAGTACGATTCTCCACTTCGGGTCCTCGAAAACTCCAGACTGAGTCTCACACAGAGTCAGCTCTCCACTGAGCGGAACCATTTCGCGGGTTCGCGACCGAGGATACCTTCGAAATTTGCTCGTCCATCTCCTTCGTGCTCCATGACCGCCACGTCTTCGGGACTAGACAGAGAGTAATGTCGTCTGACGCTTCAAATATAGGCCCTGTACGCGGGTCTTCAAGCGCGGCTTCCGTCAGATAACGACGTTGTATTCGCGAGTTGATCTTGTGTGCCTCTTCGCCCGTTCGAATCTCAACCTGCCCGGAAGCGTATACCCATCCCTCGCCTCCCGGTTTCCGAACGTCAACGATGATTGTCGCGTCAGTTTGAGAGGCCAGATTCCTGGCTTTTCGGGATTGCGACGAGGTCCCGACATAAAACGTGTCGTTCTCGAAGAGATACCAGACTGGCGTGAGGTGAATCGAACCATCGTGGTTGTGAGTTGCCAGTATGGCATAGCGTCGAGCCTGCAGCATTGCTCGCTGCTCATCGCTTAAAGTACGCATTTTTCCCTCCTCGATTGCGTTGTTCCGTTACTCGGCCCGGTGTTACCAGAGGGCGAGAAAAGGGGCCCCGACCAGCCCAGGAGTTTTCTCAACGGAGGTCGAGGTACAGGTGCTCGGCCCTCAACTTTGAATCTTGTCGGGCGAAGAAGACAATACCGCGTGCTGGTTCGCTGAGTTTTTGGAACGTGGCGACTTGTTCCCTTTACCGTATCAGCGATCCTGCGCTCTATCAACCTGACTTCCGAACGGTCCCTGGTTCGGGTTGGAGTTTGTAGCTTCGCCGGGGTGGTGACGTCTTATTTCCGAGGTCCGGTTTGTAGGCCTACGGGTTTAGAGCATCGTAGCGCATTCATCGGTCTGGCGAGCAGCAAAGCGAGCAAGGCAACCAATAGGATCGAGGCTCCTATGTCACTGATAAAGTGATCGTTAGCATTGACGCGTGCTACGGCGATGAACCACGCCACCAGCAGGAGCGGCCAGCGCCATACCGGAAAGAGGTAGGCTAGCGGCAGAAACAGCCCAAAATAAAACCCTGCATGTCCGGATGGAAACGCGCTTCCGCCAGAAAACCACTGGTGACTCCAGTCGGCTGCCTGAATGACCTGGAACGGCCGCAGCCGCCCAAAGATGTTCTTACTCGTTCCGCTTAGAATTGTACCGAGGAGTTGCACGATCCCGACGAATAAAGCACCCGAACCCCAATATCTGGTTCTGAAAGGAAACAGCAGTGCGAGGCCGCATCCTGAGATGACAAGGCCGATAAGAAACTTCGATAGTTCTTTTCCGGTTACAGTATCCAGCCAGTGGGTGCCTGCCGTCAGAAATCCAATTCTTTGATACCCGTTATCGCTCAAATACTCGGCAACGAGTCTATCCAGGCCAAGTAAACCCAGTAGAAGAAGTGCAGCTCCTACAACAATATGTACGATAAGGAGGGTTTCGCTTTTCTTCATCGACCTCGCTTTAAGAACATCGATTTAGTAGAAAGAACGTGAACCCGTACCCGGCGCTCACATGTACACAGGACCTTGCAGTCATACAGTACGAGTCGAGCGATCGGGTTGTTCGACTTGCCGGCGGGACTTTGCCTGCGCCGAGACACGCAGACGTGGCAGGCGAAGCCAGAGGAACTGAGGTGGAAACTGCCTGGCTGCTGGTGATGAAACTGATCTCGCAGCGCGAGTTCGGCAACGGCGCCAGGTGACTGCGATGTCGGGGATGACGGGGCTCACCACAGCAGCGGCAGCAGCCGTTGCGATTCCGGTTTCGAGGGAAACTGCGGCAGGTTGGCATCCACCCGCTTTGAGGGGACTGTTTCGGGGTTCAGCCTTTGGCCTTTCGCTCTCTTGTCCAATACCACCAGGCGCGTTTTTCCATGGGGAGATCAGGATCCCGGGCCTGCTCTATCGCGCACCGGAACACATCCCGGCAGCAAGGGTCGACTCGCTTCCCCGCGATTTGACAGAGCTTTTCGTAAAGCTCACTGGCGTCTTGGCAACTCAGCTGCTCGAGATTGTGAATGCCGAGCGCCCGAAAATCCTCGAGCGTTTTTCGGCCGACGGAATACAGGTCCTCGAGGCGCCGGGGAGGACGTTTTCTCAATATTGCTTCTTTGCTAGCCATAGCTCTGATTACAACTCCATTCGCCAGAACATCTTGGCGAATCCTGATTTATCAGAATAGCACTGACTGCGCCCCCGGCATATAGCCGCAGCAAAGCCGGCATGCGGGCGAGTTACGCCCTCCGGACCGTTTCGGTTCGAACGGGCGTTTCCGCAACTTCCTTCTCCCTGGCCTACCGGTATGACCTGTGCACCGTTGCCCCGCTTTTCACCCAGGCCGACTTGTAACGTTCGTACCCTCAGCGTCGACTAATCCTCAGTACGAAGCGTCCGGGTTTCTAGAAACCCCACGCCCAAAATACTCATCGCATTCTGTTGTGCTCTTCACAACAACGGTCAATTGCCAGACCGTACGTAAGGAGAATTATGAAAGGTACGCTTTTGATTTTGTCGGGGCTGCTGCTCGCAGCGCTGGTAGTGGTCGGCATGGGGACCGGTGCTGACCAGAAATCGGCAACGCAGGCCCCTTTACATCTGGAAACCGCCTATTTCGCTGGCGGCTGTTTCTGGTGCGTCGAGGCTGATTTCGAGAAAGTGAGTGGAGTGACCGAGGTCATCTCGGGATTTTCTGGCGGACAGAAGGATAACCCCACATACAAGGAGGTTTCCTCGGGTCGAACCGGCCACGCCGAAGCGGTTAAGGTGATCTACGATCCCGCGAGAGTCAGCTACCCTCAGCTGCTTGAAGTCTTTTGGACACACATTGATCCGACAGACAAGGGCGGTCAGTTTGTCGATCGGGGGAACCAGTACCGGAGCGCCATCTTCTACCGGAACGAGACGGAGCGTAGGTTGGCTGAGGCCTCAAAGAGAGAGCTCGAGAAATCCGGGGTTTTCAAAAAACCGATCGTCACCGAGATTGTTCCCTTTGAGAAGTTCTACGAGGCAGAGAAGTACCACCAGGATTTCTACAAGAACCATTCAGACCGTTACCACAGCTACAGAACAGGCTCGGGTCGAGACCAGTTCCTGGAGAAGACCTGGAATGCCCGCACGTTTCATTTCTCTGAGAATCGTGGAGAGGACCAAATGGAAACGATAGACAAAAAGGCGTCCGCTCGAGAATACCGAAAACCGGACGACAAGGAACTCCGTAAAATTTTGACTCCGCTGCAATACAAGGTAACGCAGAAGGGGGGGACAGAGCCTGCTTTTCAAAACGAATACTGGAACAATAAGAAGGAAGGAATTTACGTCGATGTGGTGAGCGGCGAGCCTCTTTTCAGCTCGCGCGACAAATACGATTCCGGGACCGGATGGCCCAGTTTCACGCGCCCTCTTGAAAAGCAGAATATTGTGGAAAAGGACGACTGGAGCCTGTTCGGGCGCCGTATCGAGGTGCGGAGCAAGCACGGAGATTCGCATCTGGGTCACGTCTTTCCCGATGGTCCCAAGCCAACCGGCTTGAGATACTGTATGAACTCCGCGGCGCTGCGCTTTATTCCGAAAGAGGACCTCGTCAAAGAAGGTTACGGCGAATACCTCCGCCTTTTTGAGGAGTCCAAGGCACAAGCTAAGGCAGAATGACAGCAGGAGGCGAGACTGACGGAGGTACGGCAATTGCCAGTCCTTGTGTCCCTTTAAAGGTTCGACTATCCGAGATAAGAAGCAGGCGCAGGATCAGGTATGGAACAACAACCAATTGAGACAAACCATTTGAACCGGTTTGACAGACAGGTTCTGAAGCACGAAAACAGGCCGCTGGAGGCGTTGGATCTTACCACCATCCAAGTCAACATCGGCATGACGTGTAACCTCAAATGTGTGCACTGCCACGTTTCTTCCGGGCCCACCCGCAAGGAACAGATGGCGTGGGAGACGATGGAATTCGTTTTGGATGCCGCGCGGAAGGTTCGTGCCCAGCTCGTCGACATCACCGGCGGTGCTCCTGAAATGAATCCGCACTTTAGACAGTTCGTCGCTGCTCTTCGCGACGAAGACTTTCCGGTTCAGGTGCGGACGAACCTGACCATCCTGCTCGAACCCGGCTATGACGACCTTATCTCTTTCATGGCCGCGCGAGAGGTCAAGCTCGTTGCCTCCCTTCCCTGCTACCTGGAAGAAAACGTAGACGCCCAGCGTGGCCATGGCGTCTACGACGCCAGTATCCGAGCAATTCGGGCACTAAACAGCCACGGCTATGGCGTGAACGAAAAGCTCCCGCTCAACCTCGTTTACAACCCGATAGGGCCGGTCCTTCCTCCGGCCCAGCGGCAGCTGGAAGAGGATTATAGGCGCGAGCTTTTTGCCCGCTTCGGGATCCACTTCACGCGGCTACACGTTCTCACGAACATGCCGATCGGGCGATTCCGTGTCGTCCTTCGGCAACAGAAGAAAGATCGTGAATACCAGTCGTTGCTCGAACGCACTTTTAATCCGCAAACATTGGAAGGGCTGATGTGCCGTCACCAGATCAGCGTGGATTGGACCGGCTCCCTTTACGATTGTGACTTCCACCTCGCCATGCGCCTGCCCCTCGATCGCCAAGCGCCGATGCACATTCGGGATTTCAACTTGGAAAAGCTGATCCGGCGCCGAATCGCGACGGCGTCGTACTGTTTCGGCTGCACAGCCGGCTGCGGTTCGTCCTGCGGTGGGGCTTTGGTAAAAGCTGACTGAAACGCCCGTTTTCGGGGCGAGAGAAGCAAACATGACTCGCATTAAACGATGGCGCCAACATTTTGCGATGGGGAGCCGCATGGTGCTTCTGCTCGCCATTCTGGTCGTCGTCTGGGGATGCAACGAGCAGCGAGTCGCGTCTGCAGTCGATTCAATGCCGACAAATCTCCGTGGGCCGGATGAACAATCCTACCACGCCGTGCTTTCAGAGCGAGTCAACCCGGATGGGCTGGTCGATTATAAGGGGCTGAAAGCCAACCGGGACAGACTTGACCGTTACGTCCGGTCGCTTGCCGCTGTTGACCCGAAGTCATACGAGACTTGGACCAACCCGGAGAAGATCGCCTTCTGGATCAACGCCTACAATGGTCTGACCCTTAAAGCCATCGTGGACAATTATCCAATCACAAAGGGAGGCCTGATCAGCGGCCTGCGTTTTCCGGCAGGCAGCATCCGGCAGATCCCCGGTGTTTGGGACGAGATAACGAACGTGGTGATGGGCAAGCCCCTGACCCTTGATCAGATCGAGCACGAGATTCTGCGAAAGCAGTTTGACGAGCCGCGCATCCATCTGGCGCTGGTTTGTGCCGCCATGGGCTGTCCTCCGCTTCGGAACGAGCCGTACACCGGTGCCCGCCTGGATGCTCAATTAGAGGACCAGGCAAGAAAGTTCTTCGCGCGCTCACGCAACTTCCGCATCGATCGGAAAAACCAGACGGTCTGCCTGTCCAGCATTTTCAAGTGGTTCGGCTCGGATTTCGCCCGAAAGTATGCGACGGAAGAATTCCAACAGGTGGCACAGGACCTTCGTCCCGTCTTGGGCTTTGCTGCCCGTTATCTGGAGCCGGACGACGCCGAGTACCTGAAGAATCAGGGCTATGCGATCGAATACCTGGACTACGACTGGTCGCTCAACGAGGAGAAGTAACATGACAGACCAGGCACTAACCCGGATTTCTCACACACTTAATGAAAAAAGGGCCGCCTTTTGTGGTAT